>NZ_LUUM01000272.1:0-13323 GCF_001644125.1 Methylosinus sp. R-45379 | reverse complement strand
GCGGGAGAAGGGGCGCGCGCTGGAGATAGATCTGGATGAACGAGGACCTCCCCGCGGCCAGCATTCGTGTTCCGTGCATCGCGCGGCGCAATGACGCCTTGTCGGACAGCTCCCGCATCATACCGGAAGAAACCCCCATCGCCTTCACCTATGGCGGCTCCACGCATGCCGTGATGATGGCGACGCCGGCTGATCTCGAGGATTTCTCCATCGGCTTCGCGCTTACCGAAGGCCTCATCGATTCGATCGACGAGGCCGGTGATTTCGAGATCGTCGCCTCCGAGGCCGGCATAGAGCTGCGCAGCTGGCTCGCTGGCGGACGGCAGGAGGTCTATGCGGCGCGCAAGCGCTCCATGGCCGGGCCGACCGGCTGCGGCCTCTGCGGCATCGAGAGCCTCGAGCAGGCCAGCCGGCCGTTGCCGGTCCTCGCCAATGCGCTGCGCGTCTCATCGACGGCGCTCATCGCCGCCATGGATCGCTTGCCCGGCGCGCAGACGCTCAATCGCGAGACGCGCGCCGTTCATGCCGCCGCTTTCTGGGGGCCGGATTCGGACGTGCTGGTGGCGCGGGAGGATGTCGGCCGCCATAATGCGCTGGACAAGCTCGCCGGCGCGCTGGCGCGTCAGCGGCTTCCCGCAGCGCAGGGCGTCGTGCTGATGACGAGCCGCATTTCCGTCGAGCTCGTTCAAAAGGCCGCCCGCATCGGGGCGCCCATTATCGCCGCAGTCTCCGCGCCCACGGCTCTGGCGGTGCGCACGGCGGAGAAATGTGGCATGACTTTGGTGGCGGTCGTGCGCGGCCGTGACTTCGAAATCTTCACCCACCCCGAACGCATTCTGGAACAGGTCTCTACCCATGTCGCATAATTCGGCCGACCGGCTCGTCAAAATGGCCAATCAGATCGGCAAGTTCTTCGCCGCGCAGAGGCATTCCGACGCGGTGGCCGGCACGGCCGAGCATTTGAAGAAATTCTGGGATCCGCGCATGCGCGCCGGCATCATCGATCATGTCGCCCATGGCGGCTCCGGCCTCGACGAGGTGCCGCTGCAGGCAGTGCAGAAGCTCGCCGCGAAATAGAGGCGAGCGGCGCGGGTCGTCGCGTCGTCTCGGCGCTCTTCGGCTCAGGCGCCGACATCTTCCGTCGTTTTATTCCAGGCGACGGCTTCGAGCTGCTGCGTGTTCGCCTGACAGCGTCGAACGATCAGCCGAATGAGATAGAGCCCGAATTGCGGGTTCTGGAAATAGAGCTGCTCGAACTCCTCATAGGTGATCGACAGCAGCCGGCAATCGGTGAGCGCGCGCGCCGAGGCCGTGCGCAAGCCGTCCTCGGTGAACAGCGCCATTTCCCCGAACAGCGTACCCGGCGGCAGCCGGATTCCCACCTCTGGAAGCTCGATCTCGCCTTCGATCAGCATATAGGCGCGGTCGGCCTCCTCGCCTTTGCGAAACAAAAGCGCGCCGGCCTTCACGCTGCATGGATGCATGAAGGGCTTCAGCCATTCGACCTTCAGCTCGCCATCCGCCGCGCGCTTGACGCTGGCCACCAGCTTGCGCATCTCGCGCAGACGAATGAGGTCGAGCGGAAACAGAATGACGTGGCGGGTCAACACGGCCATGTTCCCGCTAGCAGCGCCGACGACGACGCCGAGAAAATTCGCGATCGTGGATGCGATCCGCAAGCGGATCATCGTCTTCGAATAGGCGGAAGCCACAGCCGCCACCGATTGCATCCACGAGGCCGCGATCACCAGATACAGAATATGCTCGCTCGTCACTCGAGATTCTCCAGGGAAGCGGAGGCTTTCTCGCCGACGACGAGCGGCTCGACGCCTCTTTGGCGTCACAGATAGCTCATTTCTCACGCTGAAGTCAGCAGCTACAGCGTTTCGCGCCCCATATCGCCGCAGCGGCTCAGCGGCGGAGCCGCTCCAGCACCTCCTTCGTCGCGAATCCATCCGCCGGCTGCACGCCTTCGCTCAGCTGAAAGGCGTGCACGGCGTTGCGGCTGGTGCGGCCGAGCTTGCCGTCTATGGCGCCGCGATAGAAGCCGCGCGTGGTGAGCAGGCGCTGCAGCTCCTTGCAATCGGCGGTCGAGAGCGCCGCGATCTTCTTCGGCCAAGGGGCGATGGGCGCGCGTCGCCCGGCGATGCGGTCGGCGAGCAGGCCGATCGACAGCGCATAGGCGTCGGAGGTGTTGTATTTGCGGATCACCTCGAAATTATCGGTGATGAGAAAGGCCGGGCCGGCCGCGCCGGCCGGCAGATAGAGGCTCGCCGGACCGCTCGCCGGCAGCGCCTCGCCATCGGCCCGTGCGAGGCCCAGCGCGCGCCATTGCGCGAAGTCGAGATCGAAGTCGGCGTAGTCGAAATTTTTGGGCAGGACGACCTCGACCGCCCAGGGCAGGCGCGGATCCCAGCCGGAGAATTTCAGGAAATTGGCGACAGAGGCGAGCGAATCGAGCCTGTTCGTCCAAATGTCGGGGGCCGCGTCGCCGCTATAGGCGGTCGCATATTTCAGATAGGCCGAGGGCAGGAATTGCGGCTGGCCCATAGCGCCGGCCCAGGAGCCGCGCAGCCGCGCGCGGGTGACGTCGCCTCTCTGCAGCATGACCAGCGCGGCGACGAGCTCATCGGAGAAGATCGTTCCCCGGTGGCCGGCATAGGCCAGCGTCGCCAGCACGCGCAGCGTGTCTGCGGCGCCGGTCGCGGAACCGAAATTGCTTTCCACCCCGAGTATGGCGAGAGCGATCTCGGAAGGAACGCCGCTGCGCTCCTCGATCGTCGCCAACGGCGCGGAGAGCTCGCCGGCGAGCGCGCGTCCCCGCGCCACACGCGCTGCGCTGACCGCGCCGGAGACATAGGAGGGGATGGAAATGGTGAACTCGGCTTGAGCCTGTGGGCGCCGCAGCAATCCGGGCTCAGGCGTGAGGCCCGCGACAGCCGAATCGAAAATCTCGCGCGAGACGCCGGCGTCGCGCGCCCGTGGCCATAATTGCTGCAGGAAATGGTCGAGATCAGAACCGGCGGCGCTTTCCTGCGCCAGCGCGCAAGGACTGAAAAAAGCCGTCAGGACAAACAGTAGGAAAATGACCGGGAATGATAGGAACACATCGCGGCGATTGCCGCGAGCGTGGCCGAAAGCTTGTCGCAAAATTGCGCGCGAGCTTGGCCATTCTTTGGAATCTTTACACTTTTGGCCATTTTGTTTGACACTTCGCTGCGCTGCGTTTTCAATCAGCATGTCTCGACTTCCACAAGGAGCCGCGAGCAGGACAGGATCTGAGGCGAAACGGAAATGACGCATCACCCCATGATTACGAATTTTCGTGCGCCGATCCAACTGGGAAAAAAGGCGGCCCCCATCAAGGACGAGCAGGAGCTGAAGGCCAAGCTTCGGGCGGCCGGCCTTCGTCCCACCTCGCAGCGCATCTCGCTCAGCAAGCTGCTCTATGGCAATGGCGACCGCCATGTGAGCGCCGAGGCGCTCCACGCCGAAGCGCGCGAGGCCGGCCTGCAAATGTCGCTCTCGACCGTCTACAACACGCTCAACCAATTCGCCGACGTCGGCCTGCTGCGGGAGATCGCCGTGCAGGGGCCACGCACCTATTTCCACACACGCACCGCGCCGCATCACCATTTCATGGATGAGGTCAGCAAGCGCATGTTCGACGTGGTGGACGGCTCCATCGAATTCGCCAAGCTTCCCGCTCCGCCCGAGGGCATGGAGATCGTCGGCTGCGACGTCATCATCCGGCTGCGGCCCAAGCGGAAGGCTTGAGGCGGCTCGCCGGAGCAGTCTCTCTTCAGTGTGATTGTTTCAGAAAGGCCGCCGCTTGGGCGGCTTTTTTCATGCCTTCTCCCGCGCAGCGATTTTTCCTCGCCGGGTCTTGTCCAGCTCCAGCTCCAGCGCTCGCGAGGCGAGCCGAATCGGCCCCTCTCCCGCGAAGCTTCGCGGGAGAGGGGCCGTTCCGTTCAGCCGAGCAGCTTGGCGATCTCCGCCTTCAGCCCATCGGCGATGTCCGGGCGCGTCAGGCCGAAGGCGAGATTGGCGGCCAGAAAGCCGAGCTTCGATCCGGTGTCATAGGTCTTGCCGTCGAAGCGCACGCCGTGGAAGGCTTGCGAGCCGCTCAGCGTCACCATGCTGTCGGTGAGCTGAATCTCGCCGCCCGCGCCCTTCTCGCCCTTGGCCAGAATGTCGAAAATCTCCGGCTGCAGAATATAGCGGCCCGAGATCATCAGATTGCTCGGCGCGGTTCCGCGCGGCGGCTTCTCCACCATTCCGGTGATCTCGAAAGCGGCGCCGAAATCCTTGCCGACCGAGACGATGCCGTACTGGTGCGTCTCCTCCGGCGGCACTTCCTCCACCGCGATCACATTGCCGCCATGGGCCTCATAGGCCTCCACCGCCTGGGCGAGGCAGCGGCTCTTCTTCGGCCCATTGCCGAGCGTCACCATATCGGGCAGCAGCACGGCGAAGGGCTCGTCGCCGACGATCTCGCGCGCACACCAGACCGCATGGCCGAGGCCGAGCGGAGCCTGCTGGCGGGTGAAGCTGGCGGCGCCGGCGGGAGGCAGATCGGCGATCAGCGCGTCATATTCCTTGATCTTGCCGCGCTTCTTCAGCGTGTCCTCGAGCTCATAGGCGATGTCGAAATGATCCTCGATGACGCCTTTGTTGCGTCCGGTCACGAAAATGAAATGTTCGATCCCGGCCTCGCGCGCCTCGTCCACCACATGCTGGAGCACGGGGCGATCGACGACGGTCAGCATCTCCTTCGGCACCGCTTTGGTCGCCGGGAGGAAGCGCGTGCCGAGGCCGGCCACGGGAAAAACAGCCTTGCGAATACGTTTGCTCATGATTAGTCCATTTCGAGCGAGTGTGACCCGAGCGCGAGCGCGCGACGCCCGAGCAGGGTTTCGGAAAAGGCGCTAGCGCTTTTCCGAGAATATCCCGCAATGGCAAAAGACCAACGCCTAGTCCGAGCCGGGCCAGGATTCGTCCTTAACCATTGCCCGTTAATTTCCCGTGATGACGTCTTCAGCAGGAAGAGAGCGGAATGACCATTCTCGTGACCGGCGGTGCCGGCTATATTGGAAGCCATATGACGCTCGAGCTGCTCGACGCCGGCGAGAAGGTCGTCGTGCTCGACGATCTCTCCACGGGGTTTCGCTGGGCGGTTCCGGAGGAAGTTCCGCTCATCGTGGGCGATTTTGGCGACGCGGCGCTGCTGCGCGATATTTTCGCGCGGCATGATGTCCAGTCGATCATTCATTTCGCGGCCAAGATCGTGGTCCCCGAGTCCGTCGCCGATCCTCTCGGCTATTATTTGAACAATACGGCGAAAGCGCGGGCTCTGCTGGCGGCGGCGGTGGAAGCGGGCGTGAAGCGCTTCATCTTCTCCTCGACCGCGGCCGTCTATGGCGATCCCGAGCATAATCCGGTGACGGAGGACGAGAGCCTGAAGCCGGTCTCGCCCTATGGACGCTCCAAGCTGATGGTCGAGTGGATGCTCGAGGATGTCTCGCGCGCGCATGATCTCTCCTATGTAGCGCTGCGCTACTTCAATGTCGCCGGCGCCGACCCTCGCGGCCGCTCCGGCCAATCGACGCCCAAGGCGACGCATCTCATCAAGGTGGCGGTGCAGGCGGCGTTGGGGCTGCGTCCCGGCATGCAGGTTTTCGGGACTGATTATCAGACGCCCGACGGCACCTGCCTGCGCGACTACATCCACGTCACCGATCTCGCCCGCGCCCATCTCGACGCGCTGCGTCATTTGCGTGGGGGAGGCGAGAGCCTCGTCTGCAATTGCGGCTATGCGCATGGCTTCTCGGTGCTCGAGGTGATCAAAACGGTGAAGCGCGTTTCCGGCGTCGATTTCAAGGTGGATTTCGCCGGCCGTCGGCCGGGCGATCCGGCCGCCATCGTCGCCGCCAATGATCGCATCCGCTCGCGCCTCGGCTGGACGCCGCGTCACGACGATCTCGAGACGATCGTGCGCCAGGCGTTGGATTGGGAGCGCAAGCTTGCGGCCCGCAACGAAAGTGGAGCATAGCATATATATTATAGAAATATTCCGATACTCTTCGGATATGGGAGGAAAGCGCCAGATTTTACAAGTATTTCTGCGCGATATAGCCTCGTGACGGCAGGCGCTGGTAAGTTTTGCGTAAGGCGGCGCGCGGACAGTCGCGCGCGTCCGCTCTCCTTCCAGGATACGCAGAATGTCCATATCGAGTCTGGCCTCCAGCGCGGTTCAAACCGCCTATCATCATCATTCCCGTCCCACGAAAGACGTCGACGACACGACAGCGGCGGCCGCCGCGAGCGCTTCGGCGACGACCAGCTCCACCTCCACGACGCAGACCAGCGCGGTCGATCCCAGCTCGGCGATCGATTTCCGCAGCCAGAGCTCCGGCCAGCTCGCCTCGCTGCTCTTCGCCAGCGATTCCAGCTCGACCAGCTCCAGCGACGATTCCTCCTCGTCCTCGGATTCGGGCTTCGCCTCGACAGTCGCCAATCTGCTGAAGGCGGTCGACTCCGGCGATACGGAGGCGGCCAAGACCGCCGCGTCGAGCCTTCAGAGCCTGTTGCAATCGTCGTCGACCTCGGATTCGTCGAGCTCGTCATCGTCCTCGTCGGACGGCCAATCCGGCTTCCTCTCCGATCTGCAGACGTTGGTCTCGGCGGTGCAGTCGGGCGACACGACGACCGCGCAATCGACGGCCAAGACGATCGAGAGCCATTTGCAGGCGCCGCCGCCTCCGCCCCCGCCGCCGCCGTCTTCTTCCGCGTCTACTTCCTCTTCCGAGAGCTCGGATTCGACCGCTTCCTCCTTCGTCTCCGATTTGGCGACGCTGCTGAACGCGGTGCAATCGGGCGATTCGACGACGCAGAAGAGCTCCGCCACGAGCCTCGAGAGCGATCTCGCTTCGCTCCTGTCCACATCCTCGACGAATTCCTCGTCATCGTCCTCGACGACGACCGATTCTTCGTCTTCCTCTTCGACGATCGTCGACGATCTGAAGACGCTGATCACCGCCGCCAAGAGCGGCGACGCCAGCGCCGCGCAATCGAGCGTCGCGGCGCTGCTGAAGGATCTCGTCGCTCAGCAGGGCTCTCAGTCCTCGAGCGCTTCGCAAAACGCGTAAAACAGCAGGGGCGGCCTCACCAGACCACTTTGAGGCCGCCTCGTCCCGCATAGGATTGCGTGCGTCCGCCATATTCGCCTTCGAAAGAGGCGAAGAGCGCGACCGAGGCGTTCACATCGAGGCGCAGCCCGCCTTTCACCTGCAGGTAATTCTCGTCGGGACGCGCGCCGGCGATGGTGAAAGCCGCCGAGGGCGCCGAGGCGAAGGATGCGAGAAGCGCGCGCGTCGGCTCGAATTCATGCACATAGGCGAGCGAGAGATCGGGCGTCAGCCGCCAGCCATTGTCGAGCGCGAAGCTGCGCTTGAATCGCGCGCCGAAATAGAGGGGCAGCGAGTCCGTCTCGCGCGCGGCGAAGGTCAGCGCGCTGAGGCCTGCAAAGCCGGGAAAAGCCGCCGTCGTCTCGGTGAATCCATCCGTCCAAATATGCGCCGTCTCGACAGCAGCGAAAGGCGTAGCGCGCAGGCCGAACAGATCGACGTCGCGCCCGATCTCGACGCGCGCGCGCAGCACGCGGCTCCCGAAATTCGCATTCGCCGTCTCGCCCGTTCCGAGGCCGAAGACCGAGCGGCGTGAGTAATTGTCGAAATCGGAGAAGGCGAGCGAGGCGGAGATATAATTGGGGTCGAAGGTGAAGACGCCATAGCCGCCGATATGCCAGCCATGCGTGTCCACATGAGTCGAGCGCTGATCGGTCGAGGCTCCGCCGGCGCTATAGCCGCCCGCGAAGCCGAGCAGAAGATTGGGAAGCACCGCCGCATCGAGACCGATGGCGCCGCCGCCGAGGCTCGTGCGCTGCGTCGCCGAGCCTTGCGCAGCGTCGCCGCCGAGGCGTGCGCTCTGGCCGAAGCCGGAGATCCACATGCGCCAGAGCCGCGCCGGCTCCTGTGTCATACGCGGGGCGATCGGACCCTTTTTCGATTCCAGAGACGCATAGCCGAGGGCCGGCGTCGTCGCGGAAATGGAGATTCCATTGGCGTCGCGCGTCTCGCCCGAGCGCCAGAATTGTCCGGCGTCTGCGAGAGTCGAGCCGAACAGGCGGTTCGATTCGAGGCCGACATTCAGCGCGCCGGTGACGCCTTCGCCGGAGAGTCCGTCGAAGGCCGCGCGCGCGCCGGCCGCCGATTTGCCGACGACGGCGAGGAACAGCGGGCTCGCCGTCGGCGTCGTGTCGAGCGCCGCGGCGACCGCGCGCTGATTGCGATTGGCCGCGACGCTCTGGAAGAAGACGCCATTGCGCGAGAGCGTCAGATAGGCGTTGTTGGCGTTATAGGAGAGCGAGGGCGTCAAAAAGGCGAGATCGGTGGAGACCGAAGCGAAAGAGCCGCTGACGCCGCCCGCCGCCTGCACGATCGCATAGCTCGTCGAAGGCGCATAATTGCCGGAGGCGGCGGTCACTTGCACAGAGCCGGCGAGCGCCGCCGTTCCGCCGACGATGATCTTGTCCGCCGCGCCGGCGGCGTTTGCGTCGATCTGATAGACCGAGCCCGAGCGGAAAGTAGCGTTGCCGGTGACGGTGAGCGTGGAGATCGCGCCGGCGCCCGAGCCCGGCGAGACGGCGCCCGACAGATCGAGCGCGCCCAGCGTGCCGGAGCCCGACAGACGCCCGCCGGCGGCGATGGTGACGAGATTGCCGATCGTGCCCGCGGCGACCAGCTCCGCGCTGCCCGCGACCGTCACGCCGCTAGAATAGCTCTGCGTCCCGGTGAGCGTCCACACGCCGTCATCGACGCTCAGCGTCTCGAAATTGATCGCGCCGGCGAAGGTTCCCGTTCCTGAGAGCGAGATGCGATCGTTTCCGGCGCCGCCGTCCACCGTTCCATTGATGACGGAGCCGGTGCGAATGTTCAGCGTGTCGTCGCCGGAGCCGAAGACGATCGCCTGTCCACCGCCGCCGGTGATGGTCCCGGAGTTGGTGATCGTATTGTTCAGCGTGCTGTTGATATAGATTCCGTAGCGTGTCGTGCCTTCGATTGTGCCGGCGTTGGTGATCGTCACCGCGCCGAAGGCCGGCCCTTCCGAGCTATTGTCGACGAGAATGCCGTCCGCCAGACCGATGATGGTCGCGCCGGCCTTATTGTCGATGACGCCGCCGCCGATGGCGACGCCCTGGCTGGTGTTGGTCTTGCCGTCGGAGCCGACGCCCTTCGCGCCCGTGCCGCGGATCGTGCCGTAATTGGTGATGTTGCCGATGTAATCGATATCGACGCCATCGCCGTCGCCATTGGCGACGCCGGCGATATTGTCGATATCGCCCGAGATGAGGCCGTAATTGATCACCGTCCCGCCGACGTCGGAGCCGACGCCCGAGCCGTTGCGGCCGATGATCTGACCGCCGGCGTAATTGGTCACGGTGATCGAGGAGGTCGTCTTATTCGCCGTCGGATCATAGCTGATGTTGATTCCGTGGCGTCCGCCGGAGATCAGGCCGCCGGCGTAATTATTGACCGTTCCGCCGGTGCTCGTCTGGAAGTCGATTCCATCCGCGCCGCTGTTGGTCTGGAAATTATTGGAGATGATCTGGCCGTAATTATTGATCGTGGCGTTGTTGCCGGGGCGAACGCCGTCGGCGTCGGCGGTCTGCAGCACGCCGGTCGCGAAATTGTTTATGGTGATCGAGGCCGTGCCGGCGACGATATTGCCGAAGTCGATCGCCTGGCCATTGTTGGAGCCCGTGCCCGTCGCCTGGATCAGCCCGTAATTATTGACGGTGATCGTTCCCGACGTGACAGCCGTTCCCACTTGCAGCGCGTCATTCTGCGATTGAATCGTCGCGCCCGCCTCATTGGTCAGCGTGAAGCTCATCGCGGTTCCGCTGTTGAAGCGGATCGCGCGCGTTCCTGTCCCCGTCGATTCGATCGTGCCGAAATTGTCGACGGAGACGCCGGTCGAGGTCGATGTCTGATTCAGCGTCGGATTGGCCGAGGAGGTGAGCTTGCCCCCGGCGCCCACGGTGATCTTATCGGTTCCGCCGAATGTCTTCTGGCCGGAGACGGTCGTATTGGCCGGGACATTTATGTCGGCTGCGACGGCCGCGGAAGAGAACGAGAGGGAGGCGAGGAGGGCGAGAGGGCTGACGCGCGAGAGAAGAGGCGACATTGCGGTTCCGTTCCAGCTGGATCGGGACCCCTAATGGCGGCGGCGCATGACGCTTTGACGACAGCGCCGCAATGTCGCCCTCTTCTGTTCACCCTGTGTTACGCAGGCCGGCCGCCACGCCATTGATGGACATGAGAATGCCCTGGCGAATGTCGTCGCCGGTCTGGCCGCCGCGGAAGCGGCGAATGAGCTCCACCTGCAGATAGTTGAGCGGGGCAATGTAGGGGAAGCGATGGTGCAGCGAGCGCGCCAGCGCCGGATTGTCGGCGAGTCGCTGGCTCGATCCGGTGAGATCGGCGAGCGCGGCGTTGGATCGGCTCCACTCCGCCTCTATCTCCCCATAAATGCGGTCGGCGAGCGCGTGATCCTGCACCAGGCCCGCATAGTGACGCGCGATCGAGAGATCGGTCTTCGACAGGATCATGTCGATGTTCGACAGAAGCGTGCGGAAGAAGGGCCATTCGCGATACATGCGCTTCAGCAGCTCGAGCTTGGAGCCGTCGTCGCCCTCGCGGAAGCGCGCGATCGCCGAGCCGAAGCCGTACCAGCCGGGCAGGGCGAGACGCGCCTGGCCCCAGGAGAAGCTCCACGGAATGGCGCGCAAATCTTCGATCTTGCGCGATGGCTTGCGCGAGGCCGGCCGTGAGCCGATGTTGAGCGAGGCGATCTCGGAGATCGGCGTCGAGGCGAAGAAATAATCGACGAAATCGGGCGTCTCGTAGACGAGGCCGCGATAGGCGTCCATGCCCCATTGCGCGAGCTGTTCCGCCACATCGAGGAATTCCGGCGGCGGCGCCTTGCTGTGCGAGAGCAGCGTCGCCTCCAGCGTCGCGGCGACGAGCAGCTCGAGATTGATGCGGCCGATCTGCGGATTGGCGTATTTCGCCGCGATCACCTCGCCTTGCTCGGTGAGGCGGATCTGCCCGTTCACCGTGCCCGGCGGCTGCGCGAGAATGGCGTCATAGCTCGGGCCGCCGCCGCGTCCCACAGTGCCGCCGCGCCCATGGAAGAGGCGCATGGCGATCGACGGCAGGCCGGAGAAGAAATCCGCGAGCGCGGTGGAGGCGCGATAGAGCTCCCAAATGCTCGCGAGAATGCCGCCGTCCTTGTTGCTGTCGGAATAGCCCAGCATGATGTCCTGCTGCGCGCCGGAATTGGTGACGAGCTTGACGATGCCGGGCAGCGCGTAGAATTCGCGCATGATGACGGCGGCGTTGCGCAGATCGCCGATCGTCTCGAACAAAGGCACGATAATGAGATCGGCGGCGACGATATTGGCGTCGCGCGGATCGAGAGTGCCGCGCATCATGCCGCATTCCTTCTGCAGCAGCAGCACCTCGAGCAGATCGCTCACCGTCTCCGTATGGCTGACGATGTAATGGCGGATCGACTCGTGACCATAGGTCTTGCGCATCTCCGCCGCGCGCTCGAAGATCGCCAGCTCGCTCGCGACATCTTCCGAATAGGCGGCGTCGACGAGCCGCACCGGCCGCGGATCGCTCAGCAGCTTCAGCAGCAGCGCGCGCTTCTCCTCTTCCGTGAGGGCGGCGTAGTCGGGCGCGACGCGCGCTTCGCGCAGCAGCGCGGCGATGGTCTCCTCATGGCGGTCGGAACTCTGCCGCAAATCCACAGTGGCGAGATGAAAGCCGAAGACTTCCGCCGCGCGGATCAGCGGCTCGAGCCGCTGCGTCGCGATCACCTCGCTGTGATGGCAGCGCAGCGAATCATCGACGATCTCGAGATCGGCGAGAAAGGCGCGTGGGCCGGAGTAGGGCGCGCCGGGCGCCCTCGCATGGCGCTGCGCCTGCTGGCCGGTCAGCTCCTCGAGCGTCGCGGCGAGGCGGGCGTAGACGCCGATCAGCGCGCGGCGATAAGGCTCGTCGTCGCGATGGGGATTATCGTCGCCCGAGCGCGCCGCGAGCTGCTCGAGCGCCTGGCTGCAACCGGCGTAGCGACGTGAGATGGACAGCTCGGCGCCGAGCTCATGCACCTCGGAGAGGTAGAAGCGCAGCGCCGTCTCGCCCTGCATGCGCAGCGCATTGGCGAGCGATTCGGCGCGCACATTGGGATTGCCGTCGCGATCGCCGCCGACCCAAGTGCCCATGCGCAGAAAGGGCGGAATGCGCAGGCCGCCCAGACGCTCCTCTATATCGGCGTAGAGCAGCGGAATCTGGCGCAGGAAGGTGCTGCGATAATAGCTCAGCGTGTTGGCGATCTCGTCGCGCACGGTGAGCCGCGCCTGGCGCAGCAGCTCCGTCTGCCACAGCTGCGAGACGCGGGCGCGCAATTGCAGCTCGTTGCGGGCGAGATCGGCCTTGTTGCGCGCATGTGGGCGCGCCTCCAGCAGGGCGGAGATGGCGTGCTCGGCGTCGAGCAGGCTCTTGCGCCGCACCTCCGTCGGATGCGCGGTGAGCACGGGCGAGACCCAGCCGTTGGAGAGCACTTGCGCCACCTTGCCGGGGCCGATCGAGGCCTTGCGCAAATGGGCGAACGTGTTGGCGAGGCTCGGCTGGGGGGAGGATTCGTCGCCCTGCAGCGGATGCAGATCCTCGGCGATATTGGCGAGATGGGAGAAATAGCTGAAGGCGCGGATGACGGTGACGGCCTCGCTCGCCGAGAGCGAGCGCAGCAGCGCCTCGAGCTTGTTATCGGCCTCCATGTCGCCATTACGGCTGACGGCCACCGAGAGGCGGCGGATCGTTTCTATGCGCTCGAAGGCGGCGACGCCCTCCTGCTCGCGCACCGTGTCGCCGAGCAGGCGGCCGAGCAGGCGAATATCGGCGAGCAGCGACTGATCGTCGAGCAGGGCGGAGGAGCTGAAATTGGCGGCGTCTGTTTCGACTTGCATATGGGGCGTCGATCCTGGGCGGGGCGCTGTTGGGCGCGGTAGGTCCTGCGAGCTATAGCAGATTTTGGACCGGAGGCGATGCGAGGCGAGGGGGAGGGGGCGATCGGGTGAAGGCCAATAATCCTCCCCCTCATCTGAGGAGGGAAGCACGAGGGGGAGCTTCAGATGGCCGGGCATGAAGGTTTCCTCGTCCTTCGAGACGCCGCTGCGCGGCTCCTCAGGATGAGGAA
>NZ_LUUM01000271.1:0-58552 GCF_001644125.1 Methylosinus sp. R-45379 | reverse complement strand
TTTTTCAGGGGCAGGTCAGTTGCAGACCAGGGGCGAATTGCTTCCAGCCCAGCAGTTCTATGCGCTCGCGGAGTGAGCCGCGTCACTCTCACACGCCCGCGTCCAAAAAACAAAATTTGCGACAAAGCGCCTCGGCCTCACGCCGCCCCGCATCCATTTGACGTGACATCGCCGAAAGCTGGCGTTGTCGCCACGGCTTCGCCGAGCGACCGCGCCAGCTCGTTTACGAAAAAGTCTCGTGATTAATGGCTGATCATCCAGGGCCTCGCAGAAGGGAAAGACTTGGCCCCCTCCCCAGAGGTTTTCGACGCCCCGCCGCAACAGGCGCAGCCGGCTCCGTGCGACGATGACCGCCGCGGCGCATAGCGGCTCCGCTCATTCGCCTCGAACGCGCCTCGGCTCGCCGAGCTCATCAGCGACGTGCGCGGCGCCGTCAGCACGACACGCGGTGCCGAGGCGCCGCAATCGGGACAGTCGCAAGGCTCGAGATAATCCGCCATCGGGCGCATTGTCGTGAACGGTCCACAGGCGTCGCAGAGATATTCATAGATCGGCATGACCGCCTCATTTGTCGGGAACGATCGGCATCTGGACCGAGCCGTCGAGATATTTGATCGGACCCGCCGCCGACGGCGAGATATCGAAGTCGAAGATTTGGGTCGGCAGCCACAGGGTCGCGCAGGCGTTCGGCACGTCGACGACGCCCGAGACATGCCCCTGTACCGGAGCCGTGCCCAGGATCGAATAGGCTTGCGCGCCCGAATAGCCGAACTTCTTCAAATATTCGATCGCGTTCAGACAGGCCTGGCGATAGGCGACCGTCACATCCAGATAGTGTTGGCCGCCGTGCTCGTCGACAGAAATGCCTTCGAAGATCAGATAATCATTGTAGGTCGGGGTAATCGGGCTCGGCTTGAAGATCGGATTTTTGATTCCGTATTTCGACATTCCGTCCTTGATGACGTCGACCTTCAAATGCAGCCAGCCGGCCATCTCGATAGCGCCACAGAAAGTGATCTCGCCGTCACCCTGGCTGAAGTGCAGATCGCCCATCGACAATCCACCGCCCGGCACATAGACGGGAAAGTAAATTTTCGAGCCGCGCGAGAGATCCTTGATGTCGCAATTGCCGCCGTGCTCGCGCGGCGGCACGGTACGCGCGGCCGTCGCCGCGGCCCTCGCCTTGGCCTCGCCTTCGAGGCGGCCGAGATGCGCCGTCGGCGCGAAAGGCGGATTGGCGAGCCCGGGAATGCGCGTCGGATTGGTCGCAATCAGCGCTTCCTCGCGCGTGTTCCATGTCTCCAGCAGCTTAGGGTCGGGCAAGCAGCCGATCAGGCCGGGATGGATGAGGCCGGCGTAGCGCACGCCCGGCACGTGACGGGATTTGGTGAACAGTCCCTCGAAATCCCAGATCGATTTCTGTGCGAGCGGAAACTGCTCTGTCAGAAAGCCGCCGCCGTTCTGCTTGGAGAAGAAGCCGTTGAAGCCCCATTGGCTCTCCGGCTTCGCGCCGATGTCGAGCAGATCGACGACGAGGAGATCGCCGGGCTCCGCGCCTTTGACGCCGATCGGTCCCGACAGGAAATGCACGATCGATAGATCGATGTCACGCACGTCCGAGGCGTCGTCGTTGTTCTTGATGAAGCCGCCGGTCCAGTCATAGGTCTCGATGATGAAGTCGTCGCCCGGCTTCACCCAGGCGACGATCGGTATGTCCGGGTGCCAGCGATTGTGCACCATATCGTTTTCGAATGCGGATTGGGTCAGATCGACCTTGATCAATGTTTCGGCCATTGTTCTCTCCCTTCGTGGTTAGCCGGTCAGACCGACAGAAAGTTTGCGACCTTCGTCTCGTCGATCGTCGCCCGGCTCTCGGAATGGACGATCTCGCCGTTCTCGAGCACCAGCACGCGATCGGCGATGTCGAGCGCGAAGGACAGGACCTGCTCGGAGACGACGATCGACAATCCGCGCGTATCGCGGATCTTCTTCAGCATTCGCGCCATCTCGCGAATGATCGAAGGCTGTATGCCTTCCGTCGGCTCGTCGAGCAGCAGCACTTTGGGTCGCGAGGCGAGCGCGCGCGCGATAGCGAGCTGCTGCTGCTGGCCGCCGGAAAGATTGCCGGCCTTGCGCCGTCTCATATCCAGCAGCACGGGAAACAGCTCATATATGTCTTTGGGAACCTCGCGCTCGCCCGTGACCGTCAATCCGGTCTCGATGTTCTCTTCGACCGTCATCGCCGGAAAAATCATCCGGCCCTGCGGCACATAGGCGAGGCCGGCGGCGACGCGCTGGTGACTCTTCAGCGCAGTGATGTCGCGATCGGAGATTCGCACGGCGCCGGCGGTCGTGCGCGCAATGCCCATCAGCGCCTTCATGAGCGTCGTCTTGCCCATGCCGTTGCGTCCCATGAACGCGACGATCTCATTCGGCGCGACCTCCGCCTCGAGGCCGTGAATGACCTCGCTCTCGCCATAGGCGACCCGCAATCCTTCGATGGCCAGCATGGCGCTCCTCAATGTCCGAGATAGACTTCGACGACCTTCGGGTCTGTCTTCACATGCTCCATCGAGCCTTCCGACAGCACCTTTCCCTGGTGCAGAACGGTGACGCGATGTGCGATGTCCTCGACGAACTTCATGTCGTGCTCGATGACGAGCACTGATCGGCCGACGATGATCTTGTTCAAGAGCTCCGCCGTGTTGCGCCGTTCGGAGACGCTCATTCCTGCGACCGGCTCGTCGAGCATCAAGAGCTCGGGGTCCTGAATCAGCAGCATGCCGATCTCCAGCCACTGCTTCTGCCCATGGCTGAGATATTCGGCGCGCTCGGCCAATTGATCGGCGAGATAGATCGTCTCGGCGATCTCCTCTATGCGCTCGCGAACCGCCCGATCGCGACGAAACAGCAGCGCGCCGAGCACGGAACGGCCGCGCGGGTAGGAAATCTCCAGATTTTCGAACACGGTGAGATCGTCATAGATGGACGGGTTCTGGAATTTGCGTCCGACCCCCGCCTCGACGATGCCGTTCTCGCTCATGCGAGTGAGCTCCTTGTCGCGAAAGCGAATCGACCCGGAGGTGGCGCGCGTCTTGCCGCAGATGAGATCGAGCACCGTCGTCTTGCCAGCGCCGTTCGGGCCGATGATGACGCGAATCTCGTTCGGCTCGACATAGAGCGACACGTCGTCCACGGCCTTGAAGCCATCGAAGGAGACCGACAATGCTTCGACCGAGAGAAGGAAATCCTGATGTGTCGACAATGGCGTCACTCCGCGAGTTCATGATCGAGAGAGCGCGTCATCGGCGTGCGCCAGAGAGCCCGCAGCTTCGCGACGAAGCTTCTCGCGAGGCGCGGCGCGGAGCTGCGATAGACTCCCGCAAGGCCCTCCGGGAACGACAGCACCACGACGACGAACAGCGCTCCCAGTCCGAACAGCCAAAGTTCGGGAAAGCTTTCGGATAGTCGCGTCTTGGCAAAATTGACCAGCAGCGCCCCGCATACGGAGCCGAGGATCGATGAGCGTCCGCCGACCGCCGTGTAGATCACCATTTCGATCGACGGAACAATTCCGACGAAGGACGGCGACATGAACCCGACCTGCAATGTGAACATGGCGCCGCCGAGCGCCGCGAGCGCCGCCGCGAAGCAGAAGGCGAATATTTTGAAGCTCGAGACGGAGTAGCCGGAAAAACGCACGCGGTCCTCCTTGTCGCGCATGGCGACGAGAATGCGGCCGAGCTTCGATCGCGTGACGAGCTGCGTTGCGACGATGGCGGCGAGCAGCAGCCCGCATTCGATATAATAGAGCGTGAGCTTGGCGCCATCCGAGCGAATGTCCCAGCCTTTGAGCGTGCGCAGATCGGTGATGCCATTGATGCCGCCGGTGTAGCCCTGCTGGCCGACGATCAATATTGTGAGGATCAGCGCCACCGCCTGAGTGATGATCGCGAAGTAGACGCCGCCGACACGTCGCTTGAACATCGCCGCGCCGATGATGAAGGCGAACAGCGTCGGAACCAGCACCACCGCCGCGAGCGTGACGCCGAGATTCTCGAACGGCTTCCAGAACCACGGCAGCGCGGTGAGCTGATTCCAGTCCATGAAGTCGGGAATGCCGGGCGTCGATTGGATTTTCGTGTTCTCGACGCTCGACGCTTCGAGCTTCAGGAACATGGCCATGCAATAGCCGCCGAGACCGAAGAAAATTCCCTGGCCGAGGCTCAGAATTCCGGCATAGCCCCAGCATACGACGAGGCCGATCGTCACGAAGGCGTAGGTGAGATATTTTCCGACGAGATTGAGCCGGAAGATGTCGAGAGCAGCCGGCAGCACGACGAGGATGAGCGTCGCGAAAGCGAGGAGGCCCAAGAGCTCGGACCGGCGGAAAAGCGCATTGTCTCCACGGAGTTTCATCGCCGCACCTTGGTTGCGAACAGGCCCTGCGGACGCAGCATCAGAATGACGACGACGCCGATCAGCGTCGCGACCTGCGCCATGGAGCCGGAGGTGAAGAATTCGAGCGTCGATCGCGACTGCGAGATCGCGAAGGCGGATGCGATGGTGCCGATGAGGCTCTGCGCTCCGCCGAAGACAACGACGAGGAAGGAGTCGACGATGTAGAGCTGGCCGGCGGTCGGCCCTGTCGATCCGACCATGGTGAAGGCCGACCCTGCTATTCCCGCGATTCCGCAACCGAGCGCGAAGGTCGCGCGGTCCACTTTCTGCGTGTCGATTCCGACAGCGCCCGCCATCACTCTGTTCTGGACGACCGCGCGCACTTGGCGACCGAGGCGAGACTTGTAGATCAGCAGAGCGACTCCGGCGGTGATGACCGCTGTCAGCGCCATCACGAACATGCCGTTGATCGGCACCTCTATGGTGGAGGTGATCTGCCAGGACCCGAGCATCCAAGGCGGCAGCTCCACGCCGACCTCGCGCGCGCCGAAGATGGAGCGATAGAGCTGCTGGAGAATGAGGCTGAGGCCCCAGGTCGCGAGCATCGTATCGAGAGGGCGCTTATAGAGACGGCTGATCAGCGCCCATTCGACCATGGCGCCGAGCAGCGCCGCAGCGAGAAAGGCGACGATCATCGCAACGAAGAAATAGCCTGGAAACAGCGCCGGAAGATACGTCTCGAAGAGCTTGGAGGTGAGATAGGTCATATAGGCGCCGAGGATCATGAACTCGCCATGCGCCATGTTGATCACGCCCATCTGACCGAAGATGATCGCGAGGCCGAGCGCCATGAGCAGAAACACCGAGAACAGGATAAGTCCGGCGAATCCTTGCATGACGAAGATCGAGCCGAGATCACTGAGCGAATAGTCGCCGAGCATCCGAGCCTCCATATGTCGTGAGGAAAAGGGGCGGCCGAAGTAAATCGGCGGACCAGTCGCCCGGTCCGCCGATCCTTCATTGATAGCCTTTCGGGAACGGATCCGGCTGAACGAGCTCGGCGGTTTCGTAGATCACCTCATATTGTCCATCGGCGCGCGCGCGCCCGACGCGCGTCTTCGACCAGAGATGATGGTTCTCGTGAATGCGCACATAGCCTTCCGGCGCGCCTTTGAATTCGACACCGGGCGAAGCGGCGGCGACCTTGTCGATATCGAACGAGCCGGCCTTCTCCACGGTGAGCTTCCACAGCCAGGGACCGAGATAGGCGGCCTGGGTAACGTCGCCGATCACGGTTTTGTCGCCCCATTTCTTCTGAAAGGCGGAGACGAAGCCCTTGTTATTGGCGTTGTCCAAGGACTGAAAATATTTCATGCAGGCGTAGGCGCCGGCGATATTCTCACCGCCGATGCCGTCGATCTCGTCCTCGGTCACGGAGATCGTGAGCAAGGTCTGCTTCGACAGATCGATGCCAGCCGCCTTGAGCTGCTTGTAGAAGGCGACATTGGAGCCGCCGACGATGATGGCGTAGATCACATCGGGCTTGGTCAGCTTGATCTTGTTGATCACCGAATTGAACTGTGTGTGCCCGAGCGGGAAATATTCCTCGCCGACAACCTTGGTTTTCAGCACGTTCTCGATATGCTTGCGGGCGATCTTGTTGGAGGTGCGTGGCCAGATGTAATCGGATCCGAGCAGGTAGAAGCTCTTGGCGCCCTTCTGCTTGGTCACCCAGTTCAAGCCGGCGATGATCTGCTGCGTCGCCTCCTGACCCGTGTAGATGACGTTCTTCGACTGCTCGAGCCCCTCATAGAAGGTCGGGTAATAGAGCATGCCGTTGTACTGCTCGAACACCGGCAGGACCGCCTTTCGCGAGGCGGAGGTCCAGCAGCCGAACACGGCGGCGCATTTGTCGTTGACCAAAAGCTTCTTGGCCTTTTCGGCGAAGGTCGGCCAGTCGCTGGCGCCGTCCTCCTGCACGAATTTGATTTTGCGGCCGAGCACGCCGCCTATCGAGTTGATCTGCTCGATGGCCAGCTTTTCCGCCTCGACGGAGCCGGTCTCGCTGATCGCCATGGTTCCCGTGACGGAATGCAATATTCCGACTGTGACCTCGCTATCCGTCACCGCCAGCCCAGTCGTGTTGGCGGCGGAGGCCGCCAGAGCCGACCGTCCGATGAAGCCGAGCGCAGGTGTCGCCGCGAACGCCGAAAGCATTTGACGGCGGGATAGATTGCGCGCGTCGCCGGATTTGGTGGTCATAAAGTCTCCCCTCACACTGTCGGGACGAGCCCGTCCTCCGGCAAAGACTGGCCTTCCGCCGGGCTGCGAGGCCATACGTCGATTCGCGTATTCGCCTACGCATATCGCGCCGCTATCTTCGCGATCGGGTCGAATGGCGAAGGGCGTCGGCTCAGCGTCGGTGCCGCGGAAACGGGCGTCGCGAACGAAATACGGGCGGTGGATTCGCCGTGGCGAGGCGTAGTTTCGTCGGCGCCCGGCGAAGCGCGGGGCGCAGGGGCGATCGGAGATGACGGCACAGCAGCGGATCGTTCGGGTCCGACGCGAATACAATAAATGGGTCGCCGATCAGACCCTCGAGGACTACGCTCTGCGCTTCACCGCGGAACGCGCGCGCCGATGGTCGCCGTTTCGCGTCGCCAACACCGCCATTGCGTCAGTGTCCTTCCTGGCTCTCGAGGCCATCGGCGCCGCGATCACTTTGACCTGCGGATTCACCAATGCCGCGGCGGCGATCATCGTCGTCAGCGTGATCATCTTCGTCACCTGCGTGCCGATCGCCTATTATGCCGCGCGCTATGGCGCGGACATCGATCTTTTGACCCGCGGCGCAGGCTTCGGCTATCTCGGATCGACGATCACCTCGATCATCTATGCGAGCTTCACCTTCATCTTCTTCGCCATCGAGGCCGCGATCATGGCCAAGGCGCTGGAGGCGGGACTCGGCGTGCCGGATGCTCTCGGCTATCTCGTCTGTGCATTCGCCGTGCTGCCGATCGTCACGCATGGGTTCACATCGATCAGCCGATTCCAGATGTGGACGCAGCCCCTTTGGATCGCGCTCCATGTCGCGCCTTTCGCAGCGATCGCGCTGCAGGATCATGCGACGCTATCCGCTTGGACGAAATTCACCGGCCGCATCGGGCCGCTCGACGGGAAGCTCGATCTCACTTTGTTCGGAGCCGCGTCCGGCGTCGTCTTCGCGCTCGCCGCTCAAATCGGAGAGCAGGTGGATTTTCTGCGTTTCCTCCCCGGAGCCGCGACGGTCGGAAGGGCGAGGTGGTGGGCGTCGCTCATCGCCGCCGGTCCCGGCTGGATCGTCGTCGGCGCGGCCAAAATGCTGGCCGGGTCGTTTCTGGCCTATCTCGCCTTCAAGCACGGCGTCCCGCCCGAGAACGCCGGCGATCCGACGCAAATGTATGTCGTCGCCTTCGGCTATGTGGTGCGCGACGAGACGATCGGCCTCGGACTCGCCACCACTTTCGTCATTGTCTCGCAGCTGAAGATCAATGTGACCAACGCTTATGCGGGATCGATCGCCTGGTCGAACTTCTTCTCGCGGCTGACGCACAGCCATCCCGGCCGCGTCGTGTGGCTGGTGTTCAACATCGTCATCGCGGTCGTCTTGATCGAGCTCGGCGTCTATCGTGCGATCGAAGGCATTCTCGGCTTCTATTCACATGTGGCGGTCGCATGGATCGGCACGCTGTTCGCGGATCTCGCCATCAACAAGCCTCTCGGCCTCAGCCCGAAGGGCATCGAGTTCAAGCGCGCCTATCTCTATGAGATCAATCCGGTCGGCTGCGGCGCGACGCTTTTCGCCAGCGTTTTGTCGATCGCCGCGCACGCCGGGGCGCTGGGCGAAACGTTGAGCGCCATGTCCTGCTATCTCGCTCTCGCTGCGGCGCTCGTCGCCACGCCTCTCATCGCCTATGCGACGAAAGGCCGATTCTACATCGCCCGGCGTGAGCGGACGCCGGCCTCGGCGGAAGCGCAAAAATGCTGCATCTGCGAGCATGAGTTCGAGCCGCAGGACATGGCGAGCTGTCCCGCCTATGCCGGCCCGATCTGCTCGCTATGCTGCACGCTCGACGCGCGCTGCGGCGACGCCTGCAAGCCGGAGACGCGGCTCGCGGACCAGCTGCGACGCTCGCTCGCGCGTGTGCTGTCGGAGCGTGCGGCGGAGATGCTCGGCTCGAATGTCGGGCGTTATCTCGTCATCTTCGCCCTCATCATTTGTCTGCTGGGCGGCGCGCTCTGGCTCGTCTATTGGCAGGCGGTTCTGGATGCGCGCATCGCACCCGCGCTCATCGGACCGCCTCTGCTCAAGGCCTTCGTGATCTTGAGCTTGATCTCGGGAATCATCTCCTGGTTTTTCGTGCTGGCGCAGGAGAGCCGGTTGGTGGCGCAAGAGGAGACGCAGCGCCAGACAACGCTGTTGATGCAGGAGATCGAGGCGCATAAGAACACCGACCGCGCATTGCAGAAGGCGAAGGAGGCGGCGGAGGCCGCCAATATCGCCAAAAGCCGCTATGTCGTCGGCTTGAGCCACGAGTTCCGGACGCCTCTCAATTCCATTCTCGGCTATGTTCAGCTGCTCGAGCGACGGACGCCGTCGGTTCCCTCCGACCCAAACGCTCTGCGCACGATTCGTCGTTCGGCGGAGCATCTGGCCAGTCTCGTGGACGGACTGCTCGACATCGCCAAGATCGAGGCCGGCCGCATGGAGGTGCATCGCGACCATGTGCGTCTGCCGGCGGTGCTGCGGCAGGTCGTCGACATGTTTCGGCTGCAGGCGGAGGCCAAGGGCGTGGCGTTTCGCTACGAGGTTCGAGGCTCGTTGCCGAAATGGGTGCGGATCGACGAGAAGAGGCTTCGGCAGATTCTGCTCAATCTCCTGTCGAACGCTGTGAAGTTCACCGAGGTCGGCGAAGTTCGATTCACGATCGTCTATGACCGCGACATGGCGACATTCGAGGTCGAGGATACAGGTCCCGGCATAGCTTCGGATCAGCACGAGCGAATATTTCGTCCGTTCGAGAGACTCGAATCCGTCGGACGAAAATGGGCGCCGGGAACAGGGCTCGGCCTCACCATCACCAAGCTCATGACCGAGGTGCTCGGAGGCGCGATCTCTTTGCGCAGCAGCGTCGGCCACGGCAGCCTGTTCTCGGTCAAATTCTATCTCCCGCAATCGGCGCCGCCGATCATTTCGGCGCGGCCGGATTATTCGCAGATCAGCGGCTATGACGGCGCACGCGTCACTGTGGTCGTCGCGGATGACGAGGCGAGCCATCGGGAGCTGGTCGCGCGCCTGCTCGCGCCGCTCGGCTTCGTCGTTTTTACTGCGCGGGACGGGACGACCTGTCTCGATCTGGTCGAGCGAGTCGCTCCCCAGCTCGTATTGCTCGACATCAACATGCCCGGGCCATCGGGTTGGGAGGTCGCTCAGACGGTGAGGCGTCGCAAAGGGCGAGACGTGGCGATCGTCATGCTTTCGGCGGACGCCGAAAAGGAGCTCGATGTCGACATCGATCGATGCACATACGAAGGCTATCTCGTGAAGCCTTTCAAGCTCGGCGATCTGCTCGACCTCATCGCCGCGACCTGCGATCTCGTCTGGCGATTCGGCGCGTCGCGGCCTGACGCGGAAGCCCGCGACGCCGGGGCGCGACGGCGGCTGCCGGTCGATGATATCGTCGCGCTCGCGGAGATCGGCCATGCGCGCGGAGTGACTGCGTTGCTGAAGAAGTATCGAGCCGAGTTTCCAGAGGAAGACTCGCTCGTCGAGACGCTGAGCCGGCTGTCGATCGAGATGAAATTCGACGAGCTCGTGACCGTCGCGCGGAGGTCGCAAGTGCGCTCGGATCAGCGAGATCAGATGGAAGCGAGAGATGAAGTCTAGCGTGATCCTCATCATCGACGATGACCCCGGCGCGCTCGCCTTCCTTGCGACGGCTATAGAGGATCGCGGCGCGACGGCGCTCGTCGCGCGAAGTGGGGAGTCGGCTCTCGCCATTTTGGAGCGCTTGACGCCCGACATTATCCTGCTCGATGCTGTAATGCCGGGGCTGGATGGATTCGAAGTCTGCCGCCGTCTCAAGCGGGACGACCGTCTCGCCGGCGTGCCCGTCATCTTTATGACCGGGCTCAGCGACACCGATCACGTCGTTCAAGGTTTCACCGTCGGCGGCGTCGACTATGTGACCAAGCCGATCGTCGTCGAGCAATTGCTGGTGCGGCTGAGTGCGCATATGGCGACGTCCCGCATGGCCCTGCGCGCTCGATCTGCGCTGGACGCCTCCGGCCGTCATCTTTTGGCGACGGACCGACGCGGCTCGGTGATTTGGAGCACGCCGAAAGCCCGCTCGCTGCTCGATCTCGACATGGAAGACGACGACGTCACGGTCTCGCGCCGAGCCGCGCAATTGCGCGCGCTCATGCCCGATGGGCGCGCGAATGCGCAGAAGGAGGCGATCATCACCACCAGGGCCGGCGTCAGAATCCGCATTCTCTATCTCGGCCTCGTCAGCGGGGACGAGCTGCTGTTCTGCCTGACGGAAGCCGATGAGAGCGGCGCGGAAGGCGCGCTGTCGCGCGCTCTGTCGGTCACGCCGCGCGAATCCGAAGTGCTGCTCTGGCTGTCGCGGGGAAAATCGAATGCGGATATCGCCGCAATTTTGGGACTGAGCCCGAGAACCGTGGACAAGCACCTCGAGCAAATCTACAAAAAGATGGGCGTCGAGAACAGAACAGCTGCCGTTCGCATGGCGATTCAGATTATCGAACGCCTTTGAGAAGCGTCATCATGCGGCGCAGCGCCGAGCTGGTCGCAATTTTGGACCGCGTCCTACCGATCGGCAGGAGACGAGGGCGGACGCGTCCTCATCGGGCTTTTTGCTCCGCGAGCGCGAGGCAGTAGGCTCGCCAGCCGCCGTGGCCTGTGACGTCGGCGGCGTCGCTCAGAGCGGCGGGCTCGACGAGAAATCCCTTCGGCGCAGACCCGTCTGCGAGGCGGATTGTTCCGATGCAGAGCGGCGGCGGAACGGCCGCGACGAAGCGGCCGAAAGCGGCGACGTCCAGCGTCCAGACCTCGATTTCCACGCCGCCCGAGCCGGTTTCGTCCCGGATGAGACCTGGCTTCGGCGGCGTTTGGCCTGCAAGCGCATAAAGCCGGTAGCCGGGTTCCGTGCGTGTCGCGCGCGCGAATCTCGCACCGAGCGCCGTCAAATCGCCATTGAGCGGCATGCCGGAGAGATGCGCGCCGACGACGACGATCTCGATCCGCTCTCCATCGTCGGGCGGAGTCGCAATGCGCGGCCGCCTTCGCCAGCTGGTCGCGCCGAGCCCTTCGTCTGCGTGCAAGTCGCGCGCGAGCGCCGCGACGAGGGCATCGCGATTGGCCTGCGCCAATAAGGTGACGCTCGCCGGGCGGCCATCAGCGAGCGCGCCGACGGGAACGGCGACGCCGCAGAGATCGAGCAAATTGACGAAATTCGTGTAGGTTCCGAGCCGCGTGTTGGCGTCGAGCGGCTCCGCCGCGATTTCCGCGAGCGTGTAATGGGTCGGCGCCGTGGGGACGCAGAGAAGATCGACCGACGCCAGCAGCGGCTCGATGCGCGCCTGCAGCGCCCGCAGCGCATAGGCGCTCTCGAAAGCGTCGACTGCCGACAATCCGCTCGCGCCGCAGATGATGGCGCGAGTGACGGGATGCAGCGCCGCCGCATTGGTCTCGATGAACGCGCGAATCGCGGCGTAGCGCTCGGCGACGAAAGCGCCGCTGTAGAGCAGATCGGCGACGGCGTGGAAATCTTCGAAAGGCAGCGGCATGATTTGGCAGCCGAGCTGCTCGAGCCGCCCGAGCGCAGCGTCATAGGCCGCTCGCATTCGCGCGTCGCCGAAGAAGCGCGGCTCCGCCGGGACGCCGACGCGCAGCCGCGGAGGCCGCGCGCCGAGCGGAGCTTTCGGGACTCTCTTGGAAAACGGATCGCTGGCGTCATGCGTCGCCGTGATCTCGAAGACGCGATAGGCGTCCTCGACAGTGAGAGCGAAGATGGAGACGCAATCGAGCGACCGGCAGGCCGGCGTGACGCCCGAGGTCGAGAGCGCCCCTAGGGTCGGCTTCAAGCCGACGATATTGTTCAGCCCCGCCGGTATGCGCCCCGAGCCCGCCGTATCCGTCCCGAGCGCGAAGGCGACGATGCCTCGAGCGACGACGACGGCCGAGCCCGAAGACGAGCCGCCTGGCGCGAGCGTCGGATCGATCGCGTTGCGCGGAACGGGGTAGGGCGTTCGGACGCCGACGAGACCTGTCGCGAACTGATCCATGTTCGTCTTGCCGATGCAGAGCGCTCCCGCGCGCTTCAGCAGAGCGACGACGGTCGCGTCTACCTGTGGGACATGAGAATAGGCCGGGCAAGCGGCGGTTGTCGGCATTCCGGCGACGTCGATATTGTCCTTGACGGCGAAAGGAACGCCCCAGAGCGGGATGGCGGGGTCGAAGGCGCCGAGCGCGGCCGCCTCGCGCAGCAGCGCCTCCTTAGGCGCGAGATGGATGAAAATACCTGGATCCGCCGCCGCCTCGAGCCGGTCATAGACGGTCTCGACGACCGCGAGCGGCGAGAGGCCTCGCGCATAAGCGTCGAGAAGGCTTTCGATGTCGAATTGCAGCATCATCGCTCCGAATCGAGAATCTCGACAGGCTTCGTCCAATGGATCAGCACGACGCAGCCGTCCTTCGACCAGACCGAATGCGCGGTGCCGGGGACGTTCAGCGCCACGGAGCCGGCGCGCAGCTCGCCGGTCTCGTCGCTCTGCGCGCCGTCGAGAACGACGATGGTCTCGAGGCCCATATGCCTATGTCTGGGGACGCACGCGCCCGGCGCGTAGCGGAGCACGGCGAGCGAAGGGTCGTTCGGTGTCTCGCCGCGTTCGAGCCAGCAAATGTCGACGCCATCGCGAAAAGGCGAGAAGGTGAGCGCGCGCCAGCCGCCGGCGAGGAGATCGGCGTAGCATCGATCAGCCATCGCGCAGCCCCGCGAGAATTTGCTCGGTCTTCGCTGTCCATCCGATGATCGCGCCTTGGGCGCGGATCATCTCCAGCGTAGCGGTCTCGAAATGCGGAAAATAGCTCGCGGTCGCATCTTCGGCGAGGAGGCATTCATAGCCGCGGTCATTGGCTTCGCGCATCGTGGTCTGCACGCAGACTTCCGTGGTGACGCCGGCGAAGACGAGCTGCCGAGCGCCGAGCTGCGTCAGCTCTTCTTGTAGTGAGGTCGCGTAAAAGGCGCCCTTGCCTGGCTTTTCGATCACGATCTCGCTGGGGAGAGGGGCGAGCTCGGGCAATATGGCGGCGCCGGGCTCGCCGGCGATCAGCACACGGCCCATCGGACCCGGATCGCCGATGCGCAGGCGCGGAGCGCCGCGGTCGCGCTTGGCGGGAGGGCAGTCCGACAGGTCGGGACGATGACACTCCATCGTATGGATGACGGGAAGGCTGCGCGCGCGAAAGCTCAGCAGCAAACGCAGCACGGTCGGCACGATGGCGCGAAGCCGGGAGACGTCGTTGCCGAGGCTCTCGCCGAAGCCGCCGGGCTCGATGAAGTCACATTGCATATCGATGATGACCAGCGCGAGCGCGCTCGGCTCGAACTCGAAGGCGAACGGCTCCGCCATGATTTTCGCCATCAGCACCTCCCCGCCATATGCCGGCCGATCTCATGCGCATCGGCGGTCGCGATCGGAGTCTCGTAGACGATCGCGCCCTCCGACATGACGAGAATTCGATCCGAAAGCTCCAGAAGCTCGTCGAGGTCCTCGGAAACCAGCAATACGGCGGCGCCGGCGTTGCGGGCTTGCATGATACGAGCGCGAATTTCCGCCACCGCCGCGAAATCGAGGCCGAAGCAAGGATTGGCGACGATGAGGAGATCGACGTCTCCGGTCAGCTCGCGTGCGAGGACGGAGCGTTGGACATTGCCGCCGGAAAGCGTCGCGATCGGCGCATCAAGGGAGGCGGTCTTGACCTCGAAGCGATCAACGAGCCGTTCCGCGTCGCGACGGATCGCCCGACCGTCGAGCCAGCGCCGTGACCTTCCGTCGCGATCGAGATCGAAAGTTCGGAAAGCCAGATTTTCGGCGACGCTCATCAGCGGCGCGCAGGCGTTGCGCAGCGGCTCCTCGGGAATGAAGCGCACATTGAGCTCCTTCATTTCGGCGCGCGTCGCGCCATAGCGCGAGCCTTTGACCCTGATCTTGCCGGATTTCGGCGCGCGCTGGCCTGCAAGGACGTCGAGCAGCTCCCTCTGCCCATTGCCGGCGACTCCGGCGACTCCGACGATTTCGCCGGCGTGAAGGACGAGATCGTCGATTTCGATCGATTTCAGCCCGGCGCTGTTCGGCGCCCGGAGCGTTCTTATTTCCAGCACGGGCTCCGCCGATTCGGCGACGGCGGCGCGGGCGTCGAGCGTCGCGATCTTCTGCTCGCCGATCATCATCGCCGCGAGCGCGGAACGGTCGAGCGCGCTTATCGCGCCGCCGCCGGCGCGCCTGCCTTTGCGCAGCACGGTGACGTCGTCGGCGAAGGCGAAGACTTCGCGGAACTTGTGCGAGATCATCAGCGCGGTGAGCGCGCCGCTGCGCGTCAGCGCGCGCACATGGCCCAGAACTTCTTCCGCCTCGTCAGGCGTCAGCGCGGAAGTCGGCTCGTCGAGGACGAGAAAGCGCCGTCCGAGATAGAGCTGCTTCGCGATTTCGAGCTTTTGCCGCTCTCCCGCGGAAAGCGCGCCCACCGGCCGGTCGAGCGGGACGCGGAAGGGCATGGTTTCCATGAATTGCGTGAGCGCGGCGCGCTCCTTTCGCCAATCGATCACGAAGGGCGCATCGGCGCGCGCGATCACGAGATTCTCGGCCCCCGTCAGCGACGGCGCCAAGGTGAAATGCTGATAGACCATGCCGAGCCCGAGTGTCGCCGCGTCGCGCGGGCCGAGGATCTGCGCCTCGCGGCCGTCGACGAGCATCTGCCCGTCGCTCGGCCTCTGATAGCCCAGCATGCATTTGACGAGCGTCGACTTGCCCGCGCCATTCTCGCCGAGCAGAGCGTGGAAGGAGCCCGCGGCGACGCGCATGGACACGTCATCGAGGGCGAGGAAGCCGCCGAAGCGCATCGTCATGCCGAGCGCTTCGACCTCGATCGCGCGTCCTGTCGCGGAGCCACTCATTCGAGCCTCACGGAAGCGCGGCGAGCAGCGCGGCGGAGGTCGCCACCGCGCCGAAGACGCCGCCTTGCATCTTGATCATCTCGACCGCGGCGCGATGATTGCCAAGGTCGGTGGCGCCGCAACAGTCTTCGAGGAGCAGACATTCGAAGCCACGGTCATTGGCTTCACGCATCGTCGTGTGGACGCAGACATCGGTGGTGATGCCGGTCAGCACGATGTTTTCTATGCCGCGCTGCTTCAAGATCAATTCCAGATCGGTCGCGCAGAAGGAGCCCTTGCCCGGCTTGTCGATGATCGGCTCGCCGTCGAGCGGCGCCAGATCCTCGATGATTTCCCAGCCCGGCTCGCCACGCACGAGAACGCGCCCGCACGGGCCGGGATCGCCGATGCCGGCGCCGATCCGGCGCGAGCGCCACCGCTTGTTGGCCGGCAGATCGGCGAGGTCGCGTCGATGCCCTTCGCGCGTATGGATGACGTGATAGCCCTTGGCGCGCATGGCGCCGAGCACGGATTTTATGGGCTCGATCGGCGCGCGCACGAGCGAGAGATCATAGCCCATCGCATCGACGTAGCCGCCCTTGCCGCAGAAATCGATCTGCATGTCGATGACGACGAGCGTCGTATTATCGGGACGCAGAGCGCCATTATAGGGCCAGGGATAAGGGTCGGCGGCGATATATCGTTCCGCGGCGGCGCGCTCGTTCATGGCGTCGTCTCCTGTTCATCTCGTGATCGACAATTCGCACGGCGCTCCGGCGAGCGCTCGTCCGGGAGAAGAGGTCGCGATCATGATCGCGAGCGTCAGCGCGTAAGGCGCGGCGTAGAACAGATAGTAGCCATGGGTCACGCCGACCGATTGCAGCGCCGGGCCGAGCGCGCCGGCCCCGCCGAACAGCAGGGCCGCCGCGAAGCAGCCGAGTGGATTCCAACGCGAGAAGACGACGAGCGCCACGGCCATCAAGCCTTGGCCGGACGAGATGCTCTCATTCCAGCTGCCGGGGTAATAGAGCGAGAGATAGCCGCCGCCGATCGCCGCGAGGCCGCCGCCCGCCGCCGTCGCGAGCAGGCGCACGCGATCGGGGTCGATTCCCATGGCGCGCGCCGCGTCCGAGCTGTCGCCGACGGTTCTGAGAATGAGGCCGGCGCGTGTGTTGCGAAAGGCCCATTGCAGGAAAACGGCGAGCGCCGCGCCGATGACGAACAGCGCGTTCACGTCGAGCGCGGCGCGCAGCTGCGGAATGTCGGACCAAAAGCCCAAGGAAATGGCTGGCAAGCGCGGCGCGGAAGGTTGGATGAACGCCTTGCCGAAGAAGAAGGCGAGCCCAGTTCCCAGCAGCATGAGCGCAATGCCGATCGCTATGTCGTTCACGCGCGGAAACTTGCAGATCCAGCCGTGCAGCAGGCCGGCGGCGATTCCCGAGACGCCGGCGGCCGCGACGCCGAGCCAGGGCGAATTCGATAGCACGGCTGTCGCGTAGGCCGACATTGCGCCGAAGATCAGAATGCCTTCGAGCCCTATGTTGGCGCGCCCGGCGCGCTCGGTGATCGTCTCGCCGAGCGAGACGAAGATGAAGGGCGTCGAGACGCGGATCGCGCCGCCGACGATGGCGAGCGGCACGCTCCAATATCCAATGTCGGTCGTCTGCATCGCGTCAGCCTTTCCGCGCCCAGCGCTCGGGCGTAAAAATATGGAATCGCCCATAGAGCGTCTCGGCGAATAGAACGACGATGAAGACCATGCCTTGCAGGACGAGGATCGTGGCGTCCGGCAGCTCCATGCGGCGCTGTATGAGTCCGCCGGCGGCGCCGACTCCGCCGAGCAGCATGGCCACGGGAATGATCGCGAGCGGATTTTGCCGCGCGAGAAAGGCGACGAGGATGCCCGTGTAGCCGTAGCCCGAGGCGAGCGACGCATTGGCGGCGCCATGGACTGCCGCGACTTCGATCATGCCGCAGAGGCCAGCAGCGGCGCCCGCGAGCGCGCAGAAGGCGACGATCAGCGCGCCGACCGGCAATCCCTGTATGCGTGCGGCGCGCAGATTGCCGCCGGAGATTCGCGCGGCGAAGCCCCAGGAGGTCTTCTCGATCAGGACGGAAGCGAGAAGGCAGAAAGCAATGCCGACGACCAACCCCCAATGCACGTCGGTCCCCGGAATGGAGCCGATGCGGTCCGCGTCCGGCAGCGGCGCGGTGGACGGCTTGTTGAGGGAAGCGGGATCTCGCAAAGGGCCTTCGACGAGATGATTCATGAGCGCGATGGCGATATAGGCCATCAGCAGGCCGGAGATCGTCTCATTGACGGCGCGGTAATGACGCAGGGCGCCGATCGCGCCGATCCAAGCGCCGCCGACCGCCATGCCGGCGAGCGCCATGGCCGTGACGACGAGCGGCGCCGGCGCCGATGAGAGAGCCGAGCCCGTCGCCGCGGCGGCGACGCCGCCGAGCGCGATAGCGCCTTCGCCGCCGATGATGAGAAGCCCGAGCCGGGCGGGAAGAGCGACGCAAAGTCCGGCGAGCAGCAGAGGCGCGGCGCGCGACAACATGTTCTGGATCGAGAACCAGCTGCCGAAGCCGCCGCGCCATAGCAGCTCGAAAAATTGCGCCGGCGATTTGTCCAGCGTCAAAAGAAGCAGGCTGAACAGCCCGCAGCCTGCGAGCAAGGAGGCGGCGACGATGACGAGCGGCTCGGCTCGGCGAGCGATCCAGGCGCGCTCCGTCGCAAAGTCGCGGCGCTCGCCTCGTCTCGCCGGGTCGTCGGTGATCGTCTCGGTCATGTCGTCCGCTCCATGCGCGCCCGAGGCCATGTCAGGAGATCGCCCCGATGACGCCTTCGACGAGATAATTCATGCTCTCGAGCTCGACGGCGGTCTCGAGATATTTCTTGCCCGCGGGCACGACCAGCGCGCCCTTGTTGTCCTTCAGCGGGCCGGCGACGATCGCGTAGCCGCCCTTGGTCATTTCGGCCTTTTTCGCCTCGAATTGCCGCCTCGCCGCATCCGGCGCCATGGCGCCGAGGGGGCTCGTCTTGACGAAGCCCTCCGCGAGGCCGCCGCGCGTGAAATTCGGCAAAGGCTGGCCGGCCAAAAATTTCTCGACATATGTTTTATAGACTGTCGCCCAGTTCCATTCGGCGCCGGTCAAATAGCGCTCTGGCGCGAGCGGACGTTGGTCCGCGTGATAGCCGCAGACATAGGCGCCGCGCGCAGCCGCCGTCTGAACGACGACCTTGGGGCTGTCGACATGGCAGGTGACGACATCGACGCCCTGATCGAGCAAAGCGTTGGCCGCTTCCGCTTCTTTGACCGCGAGCGACCACTCTCCTGTGAAGATCACCCTGCAGGTGATGTCGGGATCGACGGAGCGCGCGCCGAGCAAAAAGGAATTGATGTTGAGAAGCACCTGCGGAATCGGCTTGGCGGCGACAAAGCCGAGCTTCTTGGTCTTCGTCATATGGCCGGCGACGACGCCATTCAGATATTGGCAGGAGCCGATATAGCCGAAATAGGAGCCAGCATTTTTCGGATTCTTGTCGGTCCACAGTCCCCCGCAGTGGCGGAACTCCGTCTGGGGATATTTGCTCGCGGCCTGCAGCACGAAGGGATTGAAATAGCCGAAGGACGTCGGAAACAGCAGCGACGCGCCCTCGAGATTGATCATCGACTCCATCGTCTTGACGACGTCGATCGTCTCCGGGACCTTCTCTTCCTCTATGACGGTGACGCCACGCAGCTTCTTCACCGCCGCGGCGCCCTCGGCATGCGCCTGATTATATCCATAGTCGTCCTTCGGGCCGACATAGATGAAGCCGATCGTCACGGTCGCCGCGGCCGCGGGCCGCGCGCCCAGCGCCGAAGCCGCCAGCCCCGCCGCTGCGCCCTGGAGGAGATGCCGCCTGTCGAAAATCATGCGTCGCGTCATGGAGAGCTCCTTTCCGCCCCGCGGCGGCTCTGCAATGTGTATGCAATTGATAGTCCATACGCAGAAATCTAATTGTTTCAATGACTGTAATAAGTTATAACTTACTAACTGCCCTATCATTCGGCATTTGCATGCAGTTTATGCCGAAGATTTGGTCATCAGCGCACGGAAGCGGCGATGGAGGATCGGCTCATTGTCATCGGAAGAGGACCAGGCGAGACCGAGCGAAAGCCGACGGAAGCTCGTGCGCGCGGGCACGACCGTCGACCAGATGGTGCGGGCCATTTCGGATCGCATCGTCACCGGCGGCATGCATCCGGGCGAAAAGCTGGACGAAGCTTCGCTGGCCGACCGTTACAAGGTGTCGCGCACGCCGGTGCGCGAGGCGTTGAACCGACTCTCGGCCATGGGTCTCGTCGAACGTCGTCCCAATCGCGGCGCCATCGTCGCCGTCGTCTCGCGCGCGCATCTCGCATCCATGTTCGAGAGCATGGCCGAACTCGAAGCGATCTGCGCTCGCTTTTGCGCCGAACGCATGACCGAACAAGAGCGCCGCACGCTGGAGATCGAGCATAGAGCCGCCGCCGAGCTTGTCGCGCGAGAGGCGGAAGCCGACTATGAGCTCTTCAATTCGGACTTCCACACGCGTCTCTATCGCGGCGCGCATTCGCCGCATATGTGCGAGCTCGCTTCGCAGACGCGTCGCCGGTTGGCGCCGTTCCGTCGCGCGCAATTTCGGCTCGACGGGCGGTTGCAAAAATCCTGGCGCGAGCACGACCGCATCGTCCAGTCGATACTCGCGCGCGACGCGGCGGCCGCCGGATCGGCCGCCCGAGATCATTTGACCGTCGTCGGCGCGGCGAGCGTGATTTTCGTCAACGACGATGTGATCGCCACGAACTCTTGAGCTGGCCCGATTAAAAGACAACGCGACACGGGAATACGACCGCCGCTTCCGCCACCACACGTAGACCCCGGTAACCGAAAGCGATGTGACCGAAAGGCCACTGGTGAAGACGAAGAGCCTGTAGGGAAGACCGAAGGGCTCTGTCGCGAATTTTTCTCGCGGGTCCGTTTGGGCTATGATCGCCGGGCTGGGGCAGGCTGAATAGTCCGATGATCGATTTCAAGGGCAGCCATTTTGAACGCGACGTGATCCTATGGGGCGTCCGGTGGAATGTGGCGTATCCGATGAGCTATCGTCAGCTCGAGGAAATGATGGATGAGCGAGGCGCCGAAGTCGCCCATTCCACGCTCAACCGCTGGGTCGTCAAGTATGCGCCTTTGCTGAAGAAACAGTTCCGTGCTCGCAAGCGCGCGATCGGATCCAGCTGGCGTCTCGATGAGACCTACGTGAAAGTCAAAGGCTGCTGGAAATATCTCTATCGGGCGGTCGACAAGGCGGGCGCGACGGTGGGTTTCCTGCTGACAGCCAAGAGGGACCGCAAAGCTGCGTTGCGCTTCTTACGCAAGGCGATCGGCCGGCATGGCGGGTTTGTCGTAAATTTTTTGTCGCGGGTCATTTTGGGCTATGACCTCCGGCATCAAGCACTTCAGGCCGTCGACCACGGCGATCAGTATGTCGCCGACGCAGCGGTTTTTCAGCTCGTTCATCACCCCAAGCCAAAATTTGGCGCCCTCCGCGGTTTCGATCCAAAGCCCCAAAATGTCCTTCGTTCCGTCTGCCGTGACGCCGAACGCGAGATAGACCGCCTTGTTCCGAACCAAGCCCTCATCGCGGATTTCACGCGCAGCACGTCGAAGAAGACCAAGGGATACATCGCCTCGAGCGGCCGGTTCCGCCATTCGGCGACGGTCTCCAGCACGGCGTCGATGACCGTCGACCAAGCCACCCTTGGAAAAAACCTCCTTCGGATCGCGTCCCGACAACTATTGGTCCAATGTGTCCTTCTTAATCGCAATAGCTCGCCTCCTGCGGTTCTACTATGGCCTCACACACAAGATTCCTGACAGTCCCGGACTTTTTGCTGCACGCGAAGCAAGATGTCGCCGCCGCCAAAGCGTGTTTCCGTGGCGCGTTCGCGCGCCACGGACCGCCGCCGCGCAAAATCAGGCTCGACGGATATCAGGCGTCACATCGGGCGGCGCGTGAGGTTCTCGCACAGCATCGTCGCGGCGCGCCGACTCGAATTCGATCTTCGAAATACCTGAATAACCGAATTGAACAGGATCACCGATCCACCAAGCTTCGTTTGGGGCCGATGCTCGGGCTCGAGCGATTCCGACATGCGGCGATCACCATCGTCGGCGTCGAGCTCATGCATCGCATCAGAAAGGGGCGATCCGCGCTGAGCAGATCTAGAACCGCCGGGACGACTGCGCCGAAATCTGGAGTGCGGTGCTCGCTGCCTGATCCTAACGAACTGCCTGACCCCATCGCGTAGCTATCGGCAAAAATTGCACGGAAACCGCTTTAGTCATCGCCGCCAAGGTGGTGCGCCGGCGCTTTCCGAAGCGTCAACAGCGCAACAGATATGATAGAGCGAACTCGCAGGAGCAAAATCGTTCTTCACGCATCCGTGGGCGTCGAATTCATCGATCCAGCTGCCCGAGAGAGCTGGCTCGAGAAACCGTTCGTGCATCGCGTCCAGGAAGTCCTTCGCCGTCGGGCCGCAGAAACGCTCCTGTCGCGCACTCATCACCAAGGCGGCCTTTGCCGCCTCCGTATAAAACCAGAGGCGCGTCGAACGATCCACGGCTCCGCCAATCGTCCCGCGCGCGAAGATTTCGCAGTTGGAGTCGACGCCAACGTGCAGCGCCGTGTCCCAGAGTCGATCCAAAGCGTTCGCCAGATCGAACCGTTGCAATTTTTCGTAGCGATCCAATAGCCAGATCCACTCGAAGTGATGGCCGGGCTCGAAAGGAAAGTGAGGGCTGTCGAGGGGACGCCATTCATTGTCGAAAAACTCGACGACGACCGAGCCTTGACTTTGAAGAAAGCGCGCAAAGAACAGGTCGCGCACTGCCGTCGCGCGTTCGAAATAGCTCGATCTTTTTGTCGCATCGAAAAGCGCAAGTAGCGCCTCCAGCAAATGCATGTGCGGATTTTGACGACGGTGGCCGCGGGAGTCCGGGAGCGTCTCGATATATCCACCATGCGCCGAGGCCATGTATCCGTCCAGGAAATCCAGTGTCTTATCCGCTAGCGCAATATAGGCGCGATCCTGTGTCGTCTCATAGGCCGTCGCCAAGCCTAGCAGGACGAACGCATGCGTATAGAGATCGCGACGACTATCGACGACTGCGCCGTCACGCGCGACAGAAAACGCCCAGCCACGCGCGCCATCGACGCCGTAATATCGCCTGACCATCGAATCGGCCGCCCGCGAGACCAAGTCCTCGCTGTCCGAAAGCCAGCCGTTTCTATGCGCTGTCCCAAAAGCGTAAATCTGGCGAGCTTGCACCATAGCTCGCCTCGGCGTGTCGAGCAGAGGCTCTCCTCGAGAGGAGAGACGTTCGACAAACGAATCCGTATCCCGATCCCATCCGACCGACGACCATAAGGGAAGAGCTTTCTCCTTCAACCAGGCGCAGACGGAGCACGGCGCCACCACTCTCGTCATATCATTCCTCTCGGGTTCGTGACGTTCGGCGTAGGCGAATAGACTTGCGCGCGATCGACGCATGTCGACGGTAGGTTCTCTGAGCCGCCGGGCGAGCACGTCTCCACGCCGATCGGCGCCCCTACGATTTCGCGCGAGCATGACGCTCGGCAACACGCTCGATCTCCGGTCGTATAGACTCATAGAGATCGCCCCCTGGGAACAATAGTCCTCGGATCCCTCCACGCCGCGCCGCCTCTACGTCACTTTCTTTGTCGCCAACGAGAAAACTCATAGCGACGTCGATCGGCCAGTCTTCCAATGCCTGCAGGATCATGCCCGGATTGGGCTTACGATCTGGATGATCCGGGTGCCGCCATTCGATATCGATGGCTTCGGGGTGGTAGGGGCAGAAATAGAACGCGTCGATGTGCGCGCCCGCCGCAGCGAGCTGCTCGGACATGGCCGTATGAAAGCGTTGGACATCCTCGATGCGAAAGAGCCCGCGCCCAACGCCCGATTGATTGGTGACCACGATGACCAAGCCCCCCGAGTCATTGACGCAACGAATGGCTTCAATGGCGCCCGGAATCCAATCGAACTCCTCCGCACGATGGCTATAGCCAAAATCGCGATTGAGCACCCCGTCGCGGTCAAAGAACACGGCAGGACGACGTCGAGCGGAAAGGTCACGACGCGCTTCGAAGAGAGAGTCTGGCGTTCCGATATCGATGAAATAGCCTTCGAACTCTGCCCCGGCCAGCGTGCGCGCTTTCGCGAGTCGAGGATAAACGTTCAACTCCATCGAGCTCGGCCACTCTCCGACGCAGCCTAATATCTCCCGTCGAAACACGCCGACGCCGCCATTGATCAACGCCGCCCCGGCGCCACACTGCTTTTCGTGAAAGGCGACGACATATCCATTCTCCGTTACCACGCTGCCGTAACGGCTCGCATTCGATGTCCGACGGAGCGCGAGCGCGCCCATGAGGTTTGGATCGCTCTCTATCAACGCCGTGAGCCGCCGCAAATTGACGTCGAACAGCGTATCGCCATTCACCAGCAAAAAAATCGGGTCGAGCAATGGCTCCGCATTCTTCAATGCGCCCGCTGTTCCCGCCGGAACGCTCTCGACGATCACACGGACAGCCGCTCCGTGAATGGAGCGGCCATCGTAGCGCTGCGCTATTTTGTCGGCCAAATGTCCCGCGAGCAATAGAATATCCTGGAACCCGTGGCGAGCGATTTCGAACAGCAGAAGGTCGAGAAACACCATATCTTCGTCGATGGCCATGAGCGGCTTCGGAGTTGCGGCCGCTAAGGCGCCGAGACGAGTTCCCTTGCCGCCGACCAATATTACCGCCTGTTTCGTCACCATCGCGCCGCGAACCTCTCGTCTGGGCATTCCATCGAAGGTCAGGTCGTTCGCTTCTGAAATTTGGACCAGGCCGCTTTCGAAAGCTCTTTCCAGGCGCCAGCGAATATATCGTGTGACGGAAGAGAGAGCGCTCCCGCCCAATGCGCCAGATAAATCTCTTTGCCATCGGGATCGAGCGGCTTGCCATCTCGGAAGGTGATTCCGGGCGCCTTGTAGAAATTCTCATGCGAAGCATTGTCGACGCAATGTGGCAATAGCGCCGTCTTCAACCCACGCCGATGCACGACAAAATTCATCAGAGGCTGCGCGAACAGCTGACCTCGCTTGCGAATGTCGTGAAACATCTCGACGTCGCTGTCGATCGTTGCGAGAACATCGGAAAGCGTGAGGAAGCGGCTCGACGTCACCCAAAATCCGTCGTTGAATAAGAGAGCGTCGTCCAAGAAGGCGTGTCTTTTTCGATTCTCGTTGTAGACATAGTCGAAGCTCGGCGATGCGACGATGAACTCGACCTTCCCCCTTTCGAGCCGACCGAAAACCGGCCTCAGATCCCGAAAAAGGATCACATCGACGTCCACGTAGGCGACCTCGTCGAGAGGCAGTACGAGCGCCTGCAGCTTACGAAGCCGGCGTCGATTCGCGTTGAAGATCCCGGGATAGAGTTGATAGGACAATCGATCGATTTCAACCGGCTCGCTTTCGACAATCGTCGCGCCATATAGTTCCGCCGCGCGTTTGGTTAGAGACATATTGTCATCGTAGGGGATGAGATAGAGCGGAAGCGAGGAGTTCGTGACGCTATAGCTCTCCAAGAACGGTAGCAACCAATCGATCACTTTGTCATTGGCGACAATCGAGACTCCATATCGTCGGTCGGCGGCGGGCGATTGATCGAACTCGGTCTCGTTCATCTGTAGTTCCGTATCCTATGCGGACGAATATCCCATTTGATCGACGCCAGGAATCGCGGCTCGAAATTGCCGCTGCGTTCCAACCGCGAAAGCCCCGACGTTCGAGTAGAGGGTACGCCGCGCGATGCATCCGTCACACCAATTTCAGCTGAAGCAGAAAGTCCTGCGTATGGCGAAATTAAGACTGCATCCCGAAACAATGTCGCGCTTTTCCGACTCTCTACAAGATGTCGCTTTTAACTCGAATGCGACATCATCTGGAAACACAGTTCCCCGGCTAAGGCGCTAAAGGGGCGCGGGTGGCAGTTCCAAAGAAGGCTTCTTGAACGACATGCCGCGCTTCGAGAGAACGAACAATCCGAGCCCCACCCGGTTATTCGGCCGGAAGCTCGATGGGAAAACGGTCGCCATCGTTCATCCAGCTTGGTCGTCATGTGGAACCTATCGCGTCATTTGCGCCCAGGCCCTGGCCTATCGCGCGCTCGGCGCGCGCGTCCTGTCGATCGCTCTGATGGATGCGCCGACCGCCCAGGCGCCTCGCGGAAAGCGGTGGCGGAAGTATTTGAGCGAAACTCACGATCTGCCGGTCGACGAGCGCTATTTTTCCGGTCCGCCCACTCGAAGCTTGGCGAGCCTCTCCTTGCTCAAAGACGGATGGTGGCCGCTCATCCACGGGGACCAAGCGTCGTGGCTGATCGAGCTCGTCGAGCGGACGCCATTACCCAACGGCCTCGACGACGAAGCGATCGACCTGGTTCACGCCAATCACTTCTTCACATTGCCGTTCGTGCGGCGATTGGTAGGAAAACGTCGAGCGCCCGTGGTTCTCGAGACGCATGACGTCCAAGCCTCTCAATTCCTGCTTCGTAACCGAGATGGGTTCTTTATTTCCCCGCAAATTGGATTCGACGCGCTTCTCGCTATCGAGCTCGAGTGGATGAGAACAGCGGACATTTGCGTGCATCTCAATTACGAAGAGTGCGAGCTGTTCGAGCGCTTGCTGCCGCAAATGCGTCATGCGCTCGTCTACCCTGCGGTTCCGCCGGCGGCGCAATCGCGAAGGAGCGAGAGGATCATAGCTGTCGCGAGCGGACACTATCCGAACTATCTTGGAATCAAATGGCTGTTGGAGGAGGTTCTGCCTCTGGCGCCGCAGGTTTCGATCGACATCGTCGGCGATATCGATCAAGTGATCAAAGCCCGCGACAAGCGACTGTACGACGCATATCGACATCTATTTTTGGGTCGCGTGCCGGAGATCGAGTGGGTCTATGAACGCGCAGCCTGCGTTTTGCTGCCCACACTGGGAGGATTCGGGCTGTCGATCAGGACGGTGGAAGCTCTTTCCAGTGGTGCGCCCCTGATTGCGACGCCGCTTGCATTTCGTGGCCTGAATGTCGATTTGCAAGAGATTCGCAACGTCACCGTCGCCGCGGATGCGCCGAGCTTCGCCGCTGCGCTGCGGCACGTTCATGCGCGCTCGAGCTGCGGCGATGGCGTCACGCCGAATTGCACGAGCGACACCCGCCGCTTTTTCGATCGAGTGTTCGGTTTCGATGCTTATGTCGAGGCGCTCTCGGGAATAGCTGCAGAGATGTTAGTCGCATGAACCAGTCCTTCTTCTTCCGTCCGGCGCACTCGGCGTCACTCGTCGACAAGGAAGTGGCCGTGGTGCATCCGGCGTGGCATTCCTGCGGAAGCTACCAGTCGATCCTCGGTCAAATCGCCGCGTATCGTGCAATGGGCGCACATGTTTCGACTATCGCGGTCAGCACTGATCCCGGTTTCGTTCCCGGCCGCTCCTGGATATGGCGGTCCTACCTCGAGTCGACGTCGGAACTCGAAAGCGATGCGCGCTTCGTCGGCGGCGCCCCCCTCCGCACGGTTTTGCACCCCAAATTCCTTCGCGATGCCGTTTGGCCGTATGCGCATGGCAATCAGGCAATCATCCGCACGGCTCTTGCGGAGCGAGCGCTGTTCTCCAAAGATCTCGAGAGACGATCGTTCGATCTCGTGCACTGCAATCACTTTTTTTTGATGCCTGTGGCCGTGCGTCTCTCCCGGGGACGCTCGCCTATTCTTCTCGACAGTCACGATCTGCAAGCGCGTCAATTCATGCTGATGAATACGAAGATCGGGTGGCTGCGTCCACATGCGAGCTACGAGTCGATGCTCGCAGTCGAGCTCGAGAGCATGCGGCGCGCCGATCTGCTCTTGCATGTGAATGTGGAAGAGCACGAAGCTTTCGCGCTACTGCTTCCGGAGAAGCGCCATGCTCTCCTCTACCCGGCAGGTCCAGAGGCGCCGGTCGGCCCGGGTGGCGATGACATCGTCATCGTAGCGAGCAACAATACCGCCAATGTCGAAAGCGTCGTCTGGTTTCTGCGGCAGGTTGCGCCGAAGATCGCGGGGATCAACATCAGAATCGTCGGCAATGTCGATAGCGGCGTGCGATCGGAAGCGCCCGAGGAGTTCGGACGCTATCGCGATTGGTTCGTCGGACGCGTGGACGATGTCCGAAGCGTCTATGGAACCGCTCGCCTCGTTCTTCTACCGATGGTCCAGGGCTTCGGGCTGTCGATCAAAACGCTGGAAGCGATGGCGAGCGGATTGCCAATGATCGCGACCTCCGCCGCTCTACGTGGAATGCACGATGACGCCGCCTCTCTCGGAGAGGTGACAGTCGCCGACGACCCGGAGGCATTCGCACATGCGCTGCGGGAAAAAGCGCGAGAACGCAGTCCGTCAGAAGCGCAGCGACGAATGAGCGGGGTGAGAGCCTATTACGACGCGAATTTCTCCTTGTCGGTCTATGAACGAAATCTCGAGGCTCTGGTGGCATCGACCCTGGGGAACGGATGTCAGCCATGAAATCTCTCGCTAACGGCTCAGACCTCCTTCGGCCCGGAATACGCAGCGTCCAGGCGACGGCCGTCTCGACCATTCGTTCGCGCGCGCCATTGCGCTTGGGGTTCGGTGGCGGCGGCACGGATCTTTCGCCATTTTGCGATTTGCATGGCGGCGCGGTGTTGAACTGCACGATCGATCGCTACGCATATTGCTATGTCACTCCGCGGAACGATATGAAGGTGATCTTCGACGCGCGCGACAAGGGGGTAACCGAATGCCACGCGTTCGGTACGCCGATCGACAGCTCGTTTGGTTTGCGGCTCCATAGAGGGATATTCAATCGATTTCTCGAGGATGGCGTCCTATCGCGATCTACAGGCGTCACCATAGTGACGACGGCGGATGCGCTCGCAGGTTCTGGGCTCGGAACGTCGTCCGCGCTCGTCGTCGCTATGTGCGAGGCAATGCGGGAATATGCGGGCGCGCCGCTCGGACGTTACGAGCTGGCGCATTTGGCGTTCGAGATCGAGCGTCGAGAGCTTCGGCTCGCAGGCGGCAAGCAGGATCAATATTCGGCCGCCTTCGGAGGGGTCAATTTCATCGAATTCTTCGACCAGGATCGCGTGATCGTGAATCCGCTGCGCGTGCATAGGAATATCTTGCTGGAGCTCGAAGCGTCGCTGGTGATTTGCTTTACCGGGCTGTCCCGAGATTCCGACGCGATCATCGACGCCCAGATCAGCAGAATCGTGTCGAAGGACGCTGGCGTCGTCGAAGCAATGCTGTCGCTCAAAGAGGCGGCGTTCGCGATGAAGCGCGCATTGCTCGCAGGTGATTTATGTGCTTTTGGAGACACGTTGAATCGGTCTTGGCTGTCGAAGAAAAGCACCGCGGCAACGATTTCGAACGATCTCATCGAGCGACTGCTGAAGATCGGGCATGACGCCGGCGCCTATGCCTGTAAGGTGTCGGGAGCCGGTGGAGGAGGTTTCCTTTTGTTCATGACGCCGCCCGAGCGCAAGTCGGAACTGATCGGTGCGCTCAATGTTGCCGGCGGGGAAGCGACACCGGTGCGTTTGACCGAAGATGGCGTCGAGGCTTGGACGCAGCCTTGAGATAACGACTTCCGCCGGTCCTGACGGCGTCGCGGCTCGTCGCGCGGCGGTCGCACCCACTAGATCGGAAATACAATTCTGGCGATGAGGCCGTGCGGCTCGCGGTGGCGGAGGTCGAGCCGGCCCCGATGCGCTTCGACGATTTCTTTGACGATAGAAAGTCCGAGGCCGACGCTTCCGGGCCGCGCGGAGCGCGAAGGGTCGAGGCGAACGAAAGGTTCGAGAATTTCCTCGATGCGTCCGGCAGGAACGCCGGGACCGTCATCGGCCACGTCTAGCACGATGCGAGTTCCGTCCGTCGAAGCGGAAACGTCGACGCGATTGCCGAAATGAATGGCATTTTCGATCAGATTGGTCAGGGCGCGATTGATCGCGTTGGGTCGACAGAAAAAGCGAATGTCGGCGCCGCCTTCATAAGCGATCCGGGCTCCCGTTTCTTCGAATTCGTCACACAAGGTCGACAAAAGAGCGCCGAGATCGAGCCATTCCTTCTCTTCCTCGTCGAAGGCGCCGTTGAGAAAGGAGAGTGTCGAGGCGACCATCGAATGCATCAGATCGACATCGCGCAGAAGCTTGCTTCTGAGACTTTCCATTTTTCCAGCTTGCAGCTGTAGGCGCATGCGCGTGAGAGGCGTCCTGAGGTCATGCCCGACAGCCGCGAGCATGCGCGTGCGATCGCTCATAGAGCGCATGACGCGCTCCTGCATCAGATTGAAGGCTCTCGCCGCGCGTCGTATTTCCAGCGGCCCCTCTTCCTGGATGGGCTCCAGCGTGATCTCGCGTCCGAAGGCGTCGGCCTTGTCGGCGAGACGACGCAACGGTCCGGTGACGCGCCAAACGGCCCAAGCGGACAATGCGGCGAGCGCGACGCAGAGAAACAGCAGGGCTCCCACGAGCGGAAAAGTGAGCCACGGAAAATATTGTGCTCCCGGGTTGCCGGTTCGGACCTCCAGCGTTCGTCCATTCAATGGTAACAGCGCTTGAAGATCGGTCACCGGGTCGCCGGAGCCGCAAGAGCGGACAGTCGGTTCGGAAAGAGCATGGTCGAATTTCGATCGCAGCGCCGATTGGAGATTCTGAGCGTCCTTGTCGTTGCCGTCGCAAATGACCGGCGCGGACGTCAATTGGACGACGAAATCACTTCGGCGCGCGCGGGCGACGATAGCCGCACGCGCATCCTCCGGCGCTCCGAGGACGCTCTCGAAGAGGAACGCGATTCGATAGGCGCTCGGCCAAGGCCATGGCGGCGGCGGAGGGAGATTGGTGTTGATGGTCGATAGAATGGCGAGGAATAGAAAGAAGGTCGTCGCGGAAGACACGGCGATGATCGCAATGATCTGACCGAGCGTCGTCGCGAAGAAGCGCTGAATCATTCGATCGAGACTTCCGGCTGGAACGCGTATCCATCCGCGCGCACCGTATGGATGACGTCGGTGAACGGATCGTCGCCAGAAAGCTTGCGGCGAAGACGGCTGACAAGGAGATCGACAGATCGCGGCGCAATGGCGAAACCTTCGCCACGCGAGAGATTTATCAGCTCCTCTCGTGAGAGAATTCGGCGCGTGTTCCGGCAGAACACCAGCAGCAGATCGGTCTCGGCGCCGGTGAGTGGCACGCGCAAGCCGGTTGGCGAGCGCAGGAAGCGGCGCTGCGGATGGAAGGCATAGCCGGAAAAGCGCAAGACCAGCTCCGCGTCGAAACGTTCGCCGACCGGTGGGCGGCGAAGCACGGCTCGAATACGCGCCAGCAGCTCGCGAAGATCGAAAGGCTTGCCGACATAATCGTCGGCGCCGAGCTCCAACCCGACGACTTTGTCGACCGGCTCGCTCAGCGCCGTCAGCATGATGATGCGCGGGCCGCCAGACGAACGCAGGCTGCGGCAGAACTCGAATCCATCCGCGCCCGGCAGCATGACGTCGAGGAGAACGAGATCGATTTCCTCCCGCGCCAGGATCGGCCCGGCTTCCTCGGAGCTGCCGCAAGCCATGGCGACGAAGCCCTTGGCTTGCAGAAAGCTGGCGAGAAGATCGCGTATCTCGAGATCGTCTTCGACAATGAGGATGTTGTGGGTCTTGTTCAACGCTACTTCGGACTCCCGAGACCGCGCGCCGAGGTCGCCGAGGCGACACACATGGATAGGCGCGTTAGGGCCGATCGGCAATATTCGACATGTGTCGATACTGACACATTGCGTGAAAATATCAAATAAACAAGCAATTAGTTGAGAACTGCCGAGGCTTGGTTTCATATGTGGGTCGATGACCGGGCAGCGTCGCCTCGGCCTTGGGTTTCGCCCGTTCTCATGGAAAAGCGCCTCTCATTCTACAGAACTTCCGATCGCCCGGCCCGTGCGATCGGAGCGACTGCTCGCCGGTGGCTGAGCCCGATCGTGGCGTTCGCCGTCATCGCGGGGATTGTGCTTCTGCGAGCGCCATGGAAAAGCCCCGGCATGGGCGCGCCTGGCGGCCTCCCCCCGGTAGGGTCCCCGGGCCTCGCATCCGCCCAATCGGTCTCCGTCGCGACCGTGACGAAAGGCGATGTGCCGATCATTCTCACATCGCTCGGCACATTGACCTCGATCGCGACGACGACTGTCAAATCGCAGATCAGCGGCTACCTCACCGAAATCCATTTCCACGAGGGGCAGATGGTGGAGAAGGGCGAGCTGCTCGTCCAGATCGATCCTCGCCCCTATGAAGCGACGCTCGCCCAATACCAAGGGCAGCTCGAGAAGGATCAGGCGCTGCTCGACAATGCGCGTCTCGATCTGCAACGCTACCAACGTCTGATAAAACAGGATTCGACATCCAAGCAGACGGTCGACACCGCAGCGGCCACGGTCCGCCAATATGAGGGGATCGTGCGCAGCGACCAGGGGCAGGTCGACGCGCAAATGCTGAACCTCGCCTATTGTCGTATCGTTTCGCCGATCCGAGGCCGCGTGGGACTGCGCCAGACCGACCTCGGCAATTACGTCACGCCTGCGGATACGAACGGCTTGGTGGTCGTCACTCAGGTCGATCCGATCTCGGTCGTCTTCACCTTGCCGGAAGAGAGCTTGCGCAAGCTCATGAAGCGTTTGCGCGAAGGCGCGCGTCCGGCCGTGACGGCCTATGACCGCGCCTTTGCGGAAAAGCTCGCCGTCGGCGTTCTCGACGCGGTGGACAATCAGATCGACACGAGCACCGGAACCGTCAAGCTCCGCGCCTTGTTCGAGAACGCCGACGGCTCGCTGTTTCCCAATCAATTCGTCAATGTCGAGCTGCTGCTCGACACTCAGCGGGACGTGATCGTCGCGCCCGCGGCCGCCATGCGCGCCGGCGCGCCGGGGACCTTCGTCTATCTCGTCAACCCCGACGACACGGTTTCCGTGCGCAAGATATCGACCGGTGCGACCGCCAGCGGAAGCGTCGTGATCCTGTCCGGTCTGGCGCCGGGCGATCGCGTGGTCGTCGAAGGCGCCGATCGCCTGAGCGAGGGCGCGAAAATTTGCATCCCCGGCGCGCAGTCGGCGCGCTTGGGTCTGGCGCTCCCATGAATCCGTCGCGCTTGTTCATTCTGCGGCCGGTGGCGACGACGCTACTCATGACGGCCTTGCTCTTCGTCGGCGTCGTCGCCTGGCGTTATCTTCCCCTCTCTGCGCTTCCGACCGTCGAATATCCGACGATCCAGGTGCAGACCTTCTATCCGGGCGCCAGTCCGGAGGTCATGACCTCCGCCGTCACGGCGCCGCTCGAGAAACAGCTGGGGCAGATGGCGAGCCTGCGTCAGATGTCCTCGAAGTCCTCGGCCGGCGCCTCCGTCATCACGCTACAATTCGATCTGTCGCTGTCGCTCGATATCGCCGAGCAGGAGGTGCAGGCGGCGATCAACGCCGCGACGAATCTGTTGCCGAGCGATCTCCCGACGCCGCCCGTCTACGCCAAGATCAATCCGGCCGACGCTCCGATTCTCGTCATCGCCGTGACTTCGCCGACGACGCCGCTGATCGAGCTCCAGACGCTCGCAGACACAAGGCTCGCGCAAAAGATCTCGCAGCTCGCTGGCGTCGGCCTCGTGACGCTCGCGGGCGGCCACAAGCCGGCGGTTCGCGTGCGCGCCGATATTCGCGCCTTATCGGCGCATGGGCTCAACATCGACGATCTGCGCACGACGCTCGGCAATATCAATGTCAACACGCCGAAGGGCACGCTCGACGGAGCGCGTCGCTCCTATACGATCGACGCCAACGATCAGATTCAAGATCCGCGCGATTATCTCGATTCGGTGATCGCCTATAAGAACGGCCGTCCTGTCAGGCTCGCGGATGTCGCGAAGGTCGAGCGGGACGCGGAGAACACGCAGCTGCGGGCATGGGTGAATACGACGCCGGCGATTCTGCTCAATGTCCAACGCCAGCCCGGCGCCAATGTCATCGATGTCGTCGACGCAGTCAAAGCGTTGCTGCCGCAGCTGACAGGCGGTCTCCCTTCCTCGGTTCGAGCCGAGGTTCTGGTCGATCGCACCACCACGATCCGCGCCTCGATCGCCGACGTCGAATTCGAGCTCGTCCTCGCGATCGCCCTCGTCGTGATGGTGATCTTCCTATTCTTGCGCAATCTGCGCGCGACCCTCATTCCGAGCCTTTCGGTTCCGCTTTCGCTCGTCGGAGCATTCGCCGCAATGTATCTGTGGCGATTCAGCCTCGACAATCTCTCCTTGATGGCGCTGACCATAGCGACGGGCTTTGTCGTCGACGATGCGATCGTCGTCATCGAGAACATCAGCCGTCACATAGAAGCCGGCATGCGCCCCTTCGACGCGGCGCTGAAAGGCTCGCGAGAGATCGCCTTTACCATCGTCTCCTTGACCGTCTCCTTGCTCGCCGTGCTGATCCCACTTTTCTTCATGAGCGACATGATCGGCCGTCTGTTCTATGAGCTCTCGGTGACGCTCGCCTCGGCGATCGTCATTTCGGCCGTCGTGTCCTTGACTTTCGTCCCGATGATGTGCGCGCGGCTCTTGCGCGAGCGGCCCATGCAGTCAGAAGCGCGCGCTAGCGACAGGGGATGGTTCGATTCTCTGCTCGCCGGTTACGACCGAGCGCTCGCTGTCTCCCTCGATCATCAAAATGTGACGCTCGCCGTCGCCGTCGCCACTCTTGTCCTGACGGCCGCGCTCGCTCTTGTCGCGCCGAAGGGGTTCTTTCCGGTACAGGACACGGGCGTCATCCAAGGCGTCACCGAGGCGGCGCAGTCCATCTCCTTTGCACGCATGAGCGAGCTGCAGACCGATCTCGCCAAGGCGGTCCTCGAAGACGAGGATGTCGCCGGCCTATCCTCGTTCATCGGGATCGACGGCGACAACACGACGCTCAACAGGGGCCGCATGCAGATCATTCTGCGTCCCAAATCCGAGCGACGCCTGTCGGCGCGCCAGATCATCCGCCGCATTCGAGAGCATGTCGCCAAGGTCGCTGGCGTCGCGCTCTACATGCAACCGGCGCAGGACCTCACCGTGGAGACCGACGTCAGCGCGACGCAATATCAATTCATTCTCGACAACCCCTCGTCGACTGAGCTCGGCGCCTGGACGCCGAAGCTCGTCGCCGAGCTTCGCAAGGCCTCCGGGCTGGTGGATGTCACCAGCGACCTCCAGGACGACGGCCTCGCTGCGATGATCGAGGTCGATCGCGCGACGGCGGCGCGCTTGGGCATCACTCTGGCGACGATCGACAACGCGCTCTACGACAGTTTCGGCCAGCGCATCGTCAGCACGATCTTCACGCAAGCCAACCAGATGCGCGTCATTCTCGAGGCCGATCCCGACCTTCGTCGCGGACTCGACACTTTCGATTCGATCTATCTGCCCTCGGGGACGGCGACCAGCGGACAGGCGCCGCTCTCCGCCATGGCGCGCGTCGTCGTCGGCCGCAAGCCGGTCCTGATCGGGCATTTTGCGCAATTTCCGGCGACGACGATCTCCTTCAATCTCGCGAGCGGCGCGTCGTTGGGCGAGGCGATCACGGCGGTCGAGAACGCCGAGCACGCGATCGGCTTACCGGCGAGCTTCGGGACGCATTTTCAAGGCGCGACCGCCGCCTTCCGATCTTCCTTGACCAATGAATTCTATCTGGTGCTCGCCGCCGTTCTCGTCATGTATGTCGTGCTCGGCGTGCTCTATGAGAGCTTCGTCCATCCTCTGACGATCCTTTCCACTCTCCCTTCGGCCGCCCTCGGCGCGCTGCTGGCCTTGGCGATCACCGGCTCCGATCTCGACGTCATCGCCATCATCGCGATCATTCTCCTGATCGGCATCGTCAAAAAGAATGCGATCATGATGATCGATTTCGCCATCGTCGCAGAGCGCGACGAGGGCCTGCCGCCGCGCGAGGCCATTCGCCGCGCCTGCCTTCTGCGCTTCCGGCCGATCCTGATGACGACGATGGTCGCGCTGATCTCCGCCGCGCCTATGGCGCTCGGCTCCGGCAATGGCTCGGAGCTGCGCCAGCCGCTCGGCGTCGCCATGATCGGCGGCCTCGCCGTCAGCCAATTGCTGACCCTCTTCACGACGCCCGCGGTCTATCTCGCCTTCGATCGATTGGCCGCACGATTGCGAGGACGTTTCGGCGCAGAGCGGCGGGAGAGCCTCACATGAGCATGGCGGCCCTCTTCGTCGGCCGCCCCGTCGCGACGACGCTGCTCACGCTCGCGATCGCCGTCTCCGGACTACTCGCCTTCGGAACTCTGTCGGTCGCCCCGCTTCCCAAGGTCGACTTCCCGACCATAATGGTGCAGGCGCAAATGCCGGGCGCGAGCCCGGAGACGATGGCGGCCACTGTGGCGGCGCCGCTCGAGCGGCGCCTCGGCCAGATCGCCGACGTCGCCGAAATGACGTCCGAGAACGCCGTCGGCTCGACGCGAGTCATTCTTCAGTTCGGTCTCGATCGCGACATCAATGGCGCGGCGCGCGATGTCGAGGCCGCGATCAACGCCGCGCGCGTCGATCTTCCGACAGCGCTGCGCGCCAAGCCGACCTATCGCCGATTCAATCCGGCCGAGGCGCCGATCCTGATCCTGGCGCTCACCTCCAAGACGCTCACGCCCGGTCAGCTCTACGACAGCGCGGCGACCGTTCTTCAGCAGCGCCTTCTCCAGGTCGATGGTATTGGCAATATCGATGTCGGCGGCAGCTCTCTCCCAGCCGTGCGCGTCGATCTCGATCCCCGGGCTCTGTTCGACTACGGGATCGCCATGGAGGAGATCCGGGCTGCGCTCTCGGCCGCGAACGCCAATAGCGCCAAAGGCGCGATCGACGAGGGCGAGCGCCGCTTCCAGCTCTATGCGAATGATCAGGCCACGCGCGCTCGCGACTATGCCGATCTCGTCGTCGCCTATCGCGACGGCCGGCCCGTGCTTCTGCACGATATCGCAAAAGTCGAAGACTCAGTCGAGAATGTTCGCAACATCAGCTATGTCAACGACAAATCCGCGGTCGTAATGATCCTGTTCAAGCAGCCGGGCGGCAATATCGTCGAGATCGTCGATCGCGTGAAGAGCTTGCTGCCGCAGCTGCGCGCCGCTTTGCCCGGCGATATAGAGCTGAGCCTTTCCGGCGACCGCAGCGTCACCATACGCTCGTCGCTCGCTCATGCCGAGCAATCTCTTGTTATCGCAGTGGCGCTCGTGGTGCTCGTCGTCTTCGTCTTTCTGCGCAGCGCGCAGGCGACGCTGATCCCCGCGGTGACCGTGCCCGTGTCGATCCTCGGGTCCTTCGCCGTGATGAAATTTTGTGATTACAGTCTCGACAATCTTTCGTTGATGGCGCTGACGATCGCCACCGGCTTCGTCGTCGACGATTCGATCGTCGTCCTCGAGAACATCGCGCGGCACAGGGAGGCCGGCGCCTCGCGCATAGAGGCCGCCATTCGCGGGGCCGGCGAAGTGAGCTTCACCGTGGTCTCGATGAGCGTCTCCCTCGTCGCCGTGTTTCTGCCGATCCTTCTCATGGGCGGCCTCGTCGGTCGACTGTTCCGGGAATTCGCGATCGTGCTGTCGATCGCGATCGGCGTGTCCCTGCTGCTCGCGCTCACGGCGACGCCGATGCTATGCGCGCTCTTCCTCGCGGGAAAGGACGACCGCCCCGCAGGCCGTCTCGCGCGCGCGACCGGCGCCGCGCTCGACGGCCTGCGTCAAGGTTATGATCTTTCTCTGCGCGGCGCGCTCGCCCATCCACGCCTCGTCCTCTTCTCTTTGCTTCTGACTGTGGGCTTCAATATTTTCCTTTTCGCCGTGGCGCCGAAGAGCCTATTTCCGCTCGAGGACGGCGGATTGTTGATGGGCGGGGTCCGCGCCGATCAGAGCATCTCCTTCGACGCGATGCGTCTCGAGGTCGAGCAGACGCTCGCGATCATGCGGGCCGATCCCGCCGTCGAGACGGTGACTGCCTCCATCGGGGACGGCGCCGTCAATCAAGCGCGAATGTTCACGACGCTCAAGCCGCTCGAAGAGCGGCGAGACTCGGCCTTCGCGGTCATGGCGCGATTGCGCCCCAAGCTCGCGGCTATTCCCGGCGCCGATGTGATGATGTTTCCGCGGCAGGAGCTGTTTCTCGGCGGCCGCATGAGCTTCGCGCAATTCCAATACACGCTGCTCTCCGACGACGCCGCCACGCTTCGGAGCTGGGCGCCGAAGCTCTATGCGGCGATGAAGCAGCAATCAGCGCTCGTCGACGTCACATCCGATCAACAGATCGGCGGCCTCGAAACCAAGGTCGTGATCGATCGCGCGACGGCGGCGCGCTATGGCGTGACGCCAGACGTCATCGACGCGACGCTCTACGACGCCTTCGGGCAGCGGCAGGTATCGACCATCTACCAGGAACAAAATCAATATCACGTCGTCATGGGAATCGCGCCGCGCTATCTGCAGGACCCTTCCTCGCTCGAGCAAATCTATGTCAGCACCTCGGGAGCGACCGCGAGCGGAACGACCTCCACCAACGCCACCTACGGCACCGTCTCCGTCGCGTCCTCGCAGCCGACCTCCGTGATCGCCTCGGCGCGCAACAAGGCGACCAATTCGATCGCCACGAGCAGCGGCGGCCGTGCGTCGAGCGCGGCCGCCGTCAGCTCCAGCCGCGCAGCCATGATTCCGATCAGCGCCTTCGCGCGTCTCGAGCCATCGACGACGCCTGTCCAGATCAACCACCAGGGCCAGGCCGTCGCAACGACGATCTCATTCAATCTCGCGCCGGGCGCGACGCTCGCCGACGCGACCGCGGCCGTCGACAAGGCGGTCGGCGACATTCATCTGCCGAACGCGATCCACGGCGCCTTCGGCGGCTCTGCCGGGGCGTCCCAATCGCTCATTGGAACCATGCCTCTATTGATCGGAGCGGCGCTCCTCGCCGTCTATGCCGTGCTCGGAATTCTCTACGAGAGCTATGTGCATCCACTGACGATCCTTTCGACGCTTCCCTCCGCGGGCGTCGGCGCCGTGCTCGCATTGATCCTCGCCGGCGTGGATTTCAGCGTCATCGCGCTCATCGGCGTGTTCCTGCTGATCGGCATCGTCAAGAAGAACGCGATAATGATCGTCGATTTCGCTCTGCAAGCCGAGCGCGACGGGCTGTCGCCGGCGGAAGCGGTTCATCGCGCCTGCCTCGCGCGCTTTCGTCCCATCATGATGACGACTTTCGCCGCTCTGCTCGGCGCCGTGCCGCTCGTGCTCGATCACGGCGTCGGGGCGGAGCTGCGGCGTCCGCTCGGCGTCTCGATCATCGGGGGGCTGATCGTCAGCCAATTTCTGACGCTCTATACGACGCCCGTCGTCTATCTCTATCTCGGACGGCTTTCGCTGTGGTCGCACCGGCTCTGGCGGCGCGCCTTTCCGGGATCGAGCGTCGCGGAGCTCGCGGAATGAGGCGTCCATCTATGTTCTTCGGGCTCTGCGGCGCCGTCATGTCGCTTCAGGGCTGTTTGATGGTCGGTCCCGATTATGTGCGGCCAGAGGTCGTCGCGCCCGGCGCATTCAAAGAGGCGCCGAAAGGCTGGAAATTCGCCGAGCCGGCCGACGGCGCCGATCGCGGCTCTTGGTGGCGCGTATTCGAGGACCCGATCCTCGACGCGCTCGTTCCACAGGTCGCGATCGACAATCAGAATTTGAAGGCCTATGAGGCGGCCTATCGCCAAGCGCTCGCCGTGGCGCGGGAGGATCGGTCGAGCCTATTCCCGAGCGTGTCGACCAGCGTGTCTTCGACGCGCGCGCGCAGTTCCGGATCGATCGCCACGACACAGAATGCGCAAGGCACGGCGAGCTGGGAGATCGATCTCTGGGGAAAGATCCGCCGGCAGATCGAGAGCGCCGAAGCGGGCGCGGGAGCGAGCGCCGCGGAACTCGCCGATCTCACGCTTTCCGCGCAAGCGACGCTCGTCACCGATTACTTCGCGCTGCGCTACCAGGACTCGCTGGCGCGGCTGCTGAACGAGACGGTGAACGCCTATGAGCGGAGCCTGACGATCACGCAGAACCAATATGCGGCTGGCGTCGCCTCGCAGTCGGATGTGATCACCGCGCAGACCCAGCTCGAGACGACGCGCGCCTCGGCGATCGGCGCGGAAGTCTTGCGCGCCCAATATGAGCATGCGATCGCCTTGCTGACGGGCAGGGCTCCTTCCGCCCTGTCGATTCCGCGCGGTGAGCTGCCGCGCGCCGTCCCGACGCCCCCCGCCGCGCTTCCGTCGTCCCTGCTCGAGCGTCGGCCGGATATCGCCGCGGCGGAACGCAAGATGGAACAGCAGAATGCGCTGATCGGCGTCGCAATCGCGGCCTATTTCCCCACCATCGACCTCACCGCCGCCGCCGGCTATGCCGGCGCTTCGCCGCTGGTCTCGGCCAGCAACGCCGCCTGGTCGCTGGCGGCGAGCGGCAGTCGGCTGCTGATCGACGGCGGCGCGCGGGAGGCGACGGTCGACGCCGCCCGAGCGTCATATGAGCAGAGCGTCGCCAATTATCGTCAGACAGTGCTCGCGGCCTTCCAGGCGGTGGAGGATCAACTTTCAAATCTTCGTATCCTCGCGCGACAATCCGCGGCGCAGGCGGCAGCGGTTCGAGTCGCGCGGCGCGCGGTGGAGATCTCGCTCAACCAATATAAAGCCGGCGCCTCGGCCTATACGGCAGTGGTCACGGCGCAAGCCGCCGCGCTCGCCAATGAAGAGACCGAGCTGCAAATTCGGCAGAGCCGGCTCGCGGCGAGCGCAAATCTGATGAAGGCGCTCGGAGGGGGCTGGAGCGCCGTGCTCTCGGAGCGTTGAGCAAAACTTTGGAGATTGGGAGAGGCGGGCCTTTGCATAGAGCCCGGCGCGATCGCGCCTTATGATCTCGATAGTGGGACGCCATGGCGTGAGCACATCGACTCGAAACCAGCGCGGGCGCCAGGCGGCCAACCTCGTTCACGGCCGATCTCTGTGAACATGTAGGCGCACCCTGGGAAGAAAGCGTCCTTGGCGGCCTGGTCGGTGTCGCCGACGAAGCCCATAGCGTGAACGCCGATCTGGAGCGTCTCGTCCGCATGGCCGGCGCGGCGACCCGCCTGCCGATGGAGATCGACGAGCGGGCGGAAGCGCCGGAAGCGCCGCGTCGAGAAATTCTTCGCGATGATGTTCGCCGACGCCGAACACATCGAGTCCGACGCGGTCGTCGATCTCCGCTTCGTCGAGCAGACACGCCATCCGCTTGGCGGCCGATATGATTTTCCCCGTCGCAGGATCGGGGATGATCGCCGCGAAGCTGTCGACGCCGATTTCCATGTCGCTTCCTTTGAAAATCAGCTGCGCGGGACAGCGCGTCGGCCCCTCGCGATGCTTTTCGACGAGAAACCTGTCGAAAAGCAGCGTGGAATGGTCGACTTCGACGCCTCGCTCTTCCATCATTTCCTCGAGTTGACGATAGCTCATCGGATACGCCACATACCACCGGACGCCTCACAGGATCACGTCGCGTTCAAAATGGCTGCCCTTGAAATCGATCATCGGACTATTCCGCCTGCCCCACGCCCGGCGATCATAGCCCCAACGGACCCGCGAGAAAAATTCGCGACAGAGCCATGAAAAAAGCTTGACGCATTTTACCACCCGCAAACGTCTATACCTGCGAGCAAGGTGAGGCACAGCGACGAAGCGTCGTCGCCCGACAGGCGACACGTGGACCGTGCAGGAGTCGCATGATGACGCTGAGCCCGCCAGAATTGATCGGGGGAGCATGACGGACCGCGTTATCATAGACAAGGCGAGCTCTGGATCGGCGGTCCTACCTGATGACGAAACCGACGGCGCCTATCTTCAACGTAGGAGGCAGCGTGAATCCAACGCGCGCACCGATCCGTGCAGGTTGCCGATTGTCGGCCGCTCCAGACACGTACCATGTGTCGAGGACACAAACGCGCTCGACCGCGTGGCCTGCGCCGGCGCGCGCGCTCTCGGCCACAAGCATCCTGTTGTCGCAGCGGACAATGGCGACGCCCTCGACGTGGACTGCGTCAGGACTGCGCTGAGCGCCGCGCTCCCCGATTGCATGGTCCCGCGCGTCTATCGAACGGCGACGTTGCGCGAACTGGCGCGCGCGATAGATGCGGCCGCGTCATTCCGAACTTTAGCTGTAACCGCTCCTGTCGACGAAGAACTCTAGGAATTCGGGCGATGAACACAACGCAGCTCCTACAGGAAATGCAGACGCGGCGAATCGACGTCACTCTGAAAGAGGGCCGCCTCCAATTCAAGGCGCCAAAAGGCGCACTGACGGAGGAGATCAAAAAAGCGCTCGGCGCCCATAAGGATGCGCTCATCGCGGCCCTGAACGTCGGAGCTGGAAAGGCGCCGCCTTCAATTTTCCCGGCTCCGCTGTCGTCGTCCTACCGCATGTCGTTTTCGCAAGAGCGACTGTGGTTTCTCGATCAATTCGAATCGTCGTCCTATGCGATGCCGACGGCGGTCCGCCTGTCGGGCCATCTCGAGCTCGACGTGTTCCGCTCTTGCGTCGAGGAGATCGTCGCGCGCCACGGGTCATTGCGGACAGTGTTCGAAAGCATAGAGGGCGAGGCGCGTCAGCGCGTGCTCGGAGCAGATGCGGTTGCGCTCGCCTGCCCAATCCTCGATCTCGGCGGCGTCGCGGCGCAGGAACGGACAGCAAAGGCCCTTTCTTTGGTCGAGGAAGAATCCCGCCGGCCCTTCGATCTAACGGCCGGCCCGCTGCTGCGCGTGCTCGTCATCGATATGGGATCGTCCGATCCGCACGAGCATATCGTCGTCTTCACCATGCATCACATCGTCTCCGACGGTTGGTCGACCGAAGTTCTGCTGCGTGAGTTCGCGGCCCTCTACGAGGCGCGCCTCGCCGGACGCGACGCGAGCTTGCCGGAGCTGCCGATCCAATATGTCGACTACGCCGTCTGGCAGAGAGAATGGCTCGCCGGCGATGTGCAGGACCGGCAGCTCGCCTATTGGCGTGAAGCGCTCGCCGGCGCGCGCTTCACGCTCGATCTGCCGACCGACCGACCTCGCCCGCCCGTCCAGGACAATGCTGGCCGAACACTGAGCTTCATGGTTCCGGCCGCCTTGGCGGGGAAGCTGCGGGAGCTGACGCGCGCGCGAGGCGCGACGCTCTACATGACGCTGCTCGCCGCCTTCTTCATTTTGCTCGCGCGCTGGAGCGGCGAAAAGGATATTTGCGTCGGAACGCCCGTCGCCAATCGCCGCCGGGTCGAGCTCGAAGGGCTCATCGGCTTCTTCGTCAACACGCTCGTCATGCGCGGCGATCTTACGGGCGATCCGGATTTTTTCTCCTTCCTGGCCCGCGTTCGCGCCATGTGCCTCGACGCGCAGGAGCATCAGGATCTGCCCTTCGAGCGTCTGGTCGAGGCGCTCGCGCCGGCGCGTGATCTCTCGCGCAGCCCGTTGTTCCAGGCGATGTTCAGCTTGCAAAACGCGCCAGCGCGCGCCTTCTCCCTGCAAGGCCTCGATAGCGAGCCTTTCGAGGCGGACAGCGGAACGTCGAAATTCGACCTGAGCTTCGAATTCTCCGAAGAGCCGGATGGAAGGCTCGGCGGCGCGGCGCAATATGCGACAGCGCTGTTCGATCGAGAGACGATCGAGCGGATGATCGCGCATTATCTGCGGCTGCTCGACCAGATCGTCACGACGCCCCATGCGCGTCTCGGCGAATTGGAGATGCTCCCTCGGGCCGAGCGTGATCTCCTGATCCATGGCTTCAACGCGACATCGGCCGACTTCCCCCGCGATCTGTCGATCGTGGACCTGTTCGTGACGCAAGCCCGGCGCAGCCCCGAGGCCGTCGCGCTCTCCTGCAAGGGCGAGACGCTGAGCTATGACGCGCTCGACCGGCGATCGAACCAGCTGGCGCGAATGCTGATCGAGCGCGGCGCGGGGCCGGAAAAAATCGTCGGCCTCTGTCTCGAGCGCTCGGTCGAAATGGTTGTTTCGCTCATCGCCATCCTCAAATCGGGCGCCGCCTATCTGCCGCTCGATCCAGACTATCCTCGAGCGCGCCTCGCTTTCATGATCGACGACGCGAAGCCGCTCGTCACCATCGCCGACGCATCGCTGCAGGAGCGCCTGCCCGAAGCCGCGCCGCGCCTCATCCTCGACGCAACGGTCGACGCCGACAGCGACGCCCCGCTCCGACCTCGCGCCGACCCGCGAAACATCGCCTATGTCATCTACACATCGGGCTCCACGGGGAAGCCGAAGGGAATCGCGATCCTGCATCAAAATGCGGTTGCGATGATCTTCTGGGCGCGCACCCATTTTCACGGCGATGGCGCGAGACGAATGCTCGCCTCGACGTCGATCTGCTTCGATCTGTCAGCGTTCGAATTGTTCCTGCCCCTATGCTTCGGCGGCGAAGTCATTCTCGTCGAGAATGCGCTCGCGCTCCTTTCCTCTGGCCATCGGCTCGAGCCGCAGATCGTCAACACCGTGCCCTCCGCCATGCGCGAGCTGCTGCGGCTCGACGCGCTGCCGTCCTCCATTCGCTACGTCAATCTCGCAGGAGAGCCCTTCCACCCGACGATAGCGCGCGCGCTGCTCGCCGAAACGCGACTAGAAGGCGTCTTCAATCTCTATGGCCCGTCGGAATGCACGACCTATTCGACCCTCCAGCGCCTGGCCGACAGCGACGCCGATCATCCGCCAATCGGCGGACCGATCGACAACACGCAGGTCTATCTTCTAGACGCGCGCCTCGAGCCGGCCCCGCTGGGCGTCGCAGGCGAGCTCTATATCGGCGGCGAAGGCGTCGCGCGCGGCTATCTCGGCCGTCCCGAGCTCACCGCCGAAAGATTTGTCCCAGATCCTTTCGGGGCGCCGGGGACGCGCCTCTATCGCACAGGCGATCTCGGCCGACGCCGATCGGACGGGCAGATTCTCTTCCTCGGCCGCATCGACCATCAGGTGAAGATTCGCGGCTTTCGCATCGAGCTCGGCGAGATCGAGGCGGCGCTCGCCGAGCTGCCCGACATCCGCGCCGCGGTCGTCGTCGCGCACGAGGACGCGGGCGGCGACAAGCGCCTCGTCGCCTATGTGGCGGCGGACGCCTTCGACGCCTTCGATGTGGACTGCGCTAGGATTGCGCTGCGGGCCACGCTCCCCGATTACATGGTCCCCGCGGCCATCCTCGCGCTCCCCGACCTCCCCCTCAACGCAAACGGAAAAATCGACCGAAAGGCGCTGCCCCAAATCAGCGAACGCGCCGACAAAGCCGTCGAGCCGCCCAGAACCCAGACCGAGTGGATCATTCTGCAAGCGTTCAAGGAAGCGCTCGGATTCGAGCGCGTCGGCATGCACGACAATTTTTTCGAACTGGGCGGCAATTCGATCCTGGGACTGAAACTGGTCGAACGCATCCGCCGGTCGCTCAGCGAAGATATGTTCGTCGCCGCCATCTTTCGCGCGCCGACGCCAGCCATGCTCGCCCGCCTGCTCAGTGATGGGCTGCAGACGCATTCATCGCCTCTCGTGCGGCTCTGCGGGGCGGCCGGGCGTGGGCAGGTCTACTGCCTTCATCCCGCGGGCGGCTCCATCGTGCGCTATCGGCCGCTAGCGCTTCGACTCGAAAACATTTGCAGCGTTTACGGCGTTCAATCTCGGACCCTGCTCGAACCGAATTACCGAGCACATTCGATTCACGAAATGGCGCAAGACTATGCGGGCTTGCTGCGCGAGCTCCAGCCTGTCGGCCCCTATCGTCTCATCGGCTGGAGCGCAGGCGGTGTTCTAGCTCTCGCGACCGCGGCGGAACTCGAGCGCGGTGGTGAAGCCGTCGACTTCATTGGCCTGCTCGATCCCACGATCGACCTGCAGAAGGAGGAACCCGGCGCGTCGATGATGGACCATCTGCAGAGCTTTGCCGAATTCCAGGACATCCGTCTCGAGCTGACGGAGGAAGATCGGCGCGATCTCACCGAAGCCGGCGCCGGACTCGACGAGCGCGCGCGCTTTATCGCGGCGAGCATTTGGGGGCGTGACCACGGCCTGTGGTCGGAGGTTTCGACCGAGGTGCTCGCGCTTCTCTATGACGACAGCGTGGCCTTTCGCACAATGCTCTGGGAATATCAGGTCGAGCCGCTCGACGCCGATCTTCATATCTGGTGGGCGAAGCGCGCCGATTTCATTTCCGATCGACGCTGGACGCGGGGCGTGACGCATTCGAAGATCCTCGAGACGAGCCATGAACGGCTTGTCGTCGATCCAGTGGCGCATCACGACATCGCGGCGACACTCGGGCGCATCATACGCGCCGCCGCGAGGCCAGCGTAAGGGCTCTGGCGCAAACGGCGGGAGACGGGCATACTGGCTCGATACGCGGAGCGAATTTCCGTGGTGAGCGCGATGTCGAGCGTTTTGCTGCGCGCCAAGCGCGATGTCGCCGCGGCCAAAGCGTTTTTCCGTCGTGCGTTCGCGAGCCACGGACGGCCGCCGAGCAAAATCACGCCCGACGGATATCAGGCGTCACATCGGGCGGCGCGCGAGCTTCTCGCACAGTATCGAGGTGGCGCAAGGACACGAATTCGATCATCGAAATACCTGAAAAAATCTGATCGAACAGGATCACCGATCCATCAAGCTTCGTTTGGGTCCTATGCTCCGGTTCAAGCGATTCCGACATGCGGCGATCACGATTGCCGGCGTCGAACTCATGCATCGCATCAGGAAGAATCAATTCGCGCTGAGCAGATTTAGAGCCGCCGGGACAACTGCGCCCGAAATCTCGAGTGCGGTGCTCGCGGCCTGATCCGAACGAACTGCAAGGACCCCATCGCGTAGCTATCGGCAAAAATTGCGCTGCAACCGCGCAGCTAAGTCGGCATTTTTGAGCCAGACGAGCTGCGCAGCGCCGACTTCGGGGGATTGTCGACCATTCTCGCGCCTCTTACTCGGCTCCGATGGTCTCTTGGGAATGATGGCGCGCCATTTGCGTCGGCGTGAGGATTGGCGCGATCGTCTCGATTTCGCGGCCTTCATGCTCGAAAGCGATGCGCTTCAGCGGCGCGCGATAGAGCGAGCAGAGATTGTCCTCGGTCAAAATCTCGCGCGCCCGGCCGAAGAGGTAATCGCCTTGCCCGCGCATCAGCAGCGCATCGTCGGCGACCGCCAGAGCGTGATGCGGGTGATGCGTCGTCATCACGATCGTCAGTCTGTCGTTGCGCGCGAGGGAGGAGATGCGTTCGAGAACGAGCGACTGGTTCTCGAGGTCGAGCGCGGAGGTCGGCTCGTCGAGAACGAGAATATCGGCTTCGGCGACGAGAGCCCGCGCGAAGATGATGAGCTGACGCTGGCCGCCGGAGAGCTCGCCGAAAGGCCGCTGGGCGTAGTCGGCCATGCCGAAGCGATCGAGCGCGGCGAGCGCGGCCTCCTCGTCGTCGCGCGAGGGCTGCGAGAACAAGCCGATCTTTCGCGCACGCCCCATGAGCGCCATGTCGAGTGCGGTATAGTCGAAGGTGACCTCGAAGAGCTGCGGAACGAAGGCGATGCGCCCATTCACCGAGAGGCCGCCCTCGCAGGGCTTCAGCGCTCCGATGAGGAGATGCAGCAGCGTGGTCTTGCCGCGCCCATTGGGGCCGAGCAGCGCGAAGACGCTGCCGCGAGCGACGCGCGTGTCGCAATGGCGCAGCACCCATTGGTTCGGCCGATAGAAATAGCCGAGGTTGGTAAGGGAGATCGTCGGCTCACTCACGCATCCAGCCTTTCGATTGAGTCTTCCAGAAGAGGAAAGCGAAGATCGGCGCGCCGACCGCGCTTGTCAGCAGGCCGATCGGAATCTCCTGCTCGGTCGCGCTGCGCGCGATATCGTCCATGGCGAGGAGATAGATGCCGCCGAGATAAGCGGACGTCGGCAAGAGGCGCGTATGTTCCGGCCCGACCAGCATGCGCGCGAGATGCGGCACGATGAGCCCGACCCAGCCGACGCCGCCGGAGACGGAGACCTGCGCGGCGACCAGCAGAGCCACGAGGCCCATCAGCCCCCAGCGCAAGGCTTCGACATTCACGCCCAGCGCTTTCGCGTCCGTCTGGCCGAGCGAGAGCAGATTGATGCGCCAGCGCAGGGCGACCAGGGCCGTCCCCGCAAAGAGAGTGACGCCGGCGACGATCGCAACTTTCTCGTAGGTCGCGCCGGCGAAGCTGCCGAGCAGCCAATAGACGATGGAGGGTAGCTTCACTGTCGGATCGGCGAGCGTCTGCAACAGGCCGACGAGCGAGCCGCAGAAGCCGCCGACGATGACGCCGGAGAGCACGAGAGCGAGCGTGCTGGCGCGTCCCGTAAGCCGGGCCAGCGCGAAGGCGGCGGCGAGCGCGGCGAGGCCGGAGCCGAAGGCGAGACCGACGATGGCCAGCGGCGGCCAGGACAGCATTATGGCGGCGACGCCGCCGAGCGCGGCCCCGGAGGATACGCCGGCGATCTCCGGCCCCACGAGCGGATTGCGGAACACGCCCTGCATGGCGGCACCCGACATTGCGAGCCCCATGCCGCAGAGGGTGACGAGTAGAACGCGCGGCATGCGCACGATCTCGACGACGACCCAGGGAGCATTCTCATAGTCGCCGACGGCGTTGATCGGGAAGGTGGTGAAGACAATGCGCGCGACATCGGCGAAGGGAACCGGATAGCGCCCCAGCGTCAGTGAAAACAGCGCCAATAGAGCAATAGCTATCAAGAGAAGGACGGGAGCACAGTCAGCGCCTGGCTTGCGAAGCATTTTCGACATGATCCTCATCATAAGGTCCTTGCACGTGTGCTCGATATGCGCTGTCTATGTAATTACATTATATTGAGTTTTCGGCGAGAAAAAGCCGCTTCTTTAAGCTCAAGCGTCTACGACTGAAAATTAAAGCCGCTTGTCGTTACGATCCATCGATCGGGATTGGAGCTTTGGATGGGGAACCGCGGGATTGCGTTCAGCGCGATGCGGGGGTCCCTCCGCGCCGAATGGCGGACGGCTTTGACGAAACGGGGGAAGCCTCGGGCTGGAGACTAACGCCAGCAAAAGCATAGGCGTGCAGTGGTTTGCGAATAGACTGCGGCTATCTAGGAATAGACTCCGCGTCGCGCCGAAACTCGGTCGGGATTGTCGTAGGCTTCCATCGGTCTCGAACGCCAAATGGGAGGCGGTGGCGGGACTCCAGCCTCAACGACCGAATCGTGCATATGTTGTGTTACATAGCGGACAAAATATCTATTCATTTACAGACAAATAAAAAATCATTGACTGCTTTCAGCTATACTGTTGGCTATATGGCGTCGCCGCTTCGATCGAGCTTGCCGTGCCTCGCAACCCGCTGCTTCCGAAACCACAGAAAAAGCCGATCCGATGGCGCATCGGAGCTCACAAAGGCACGATAGGCGTCCCCGCAATGGCCGCCGCGCCGCCCCTCACGACGGTCGAAGAGACCCGCGAGCCCTTCTACAAAAAGGATCCTCGCGGCCGGAAACCAAAATCGCCCGCGAAGCCCCGCTCGACTCGCGACCTCCGCCGAGATTCGGGTCATTTCGAGACTATCGAAACGCGCACGCCACCCTCGTATCCGAGCGCTGGAAAAATCGACTTTTGCTCGGGCGGGCTGCTCGGCCACACGATCGCGAGTTGGGCGTCGGCGCTGGACATGGTCCCGCTCGATCACGGTCCGGTCGGCTGCGGCGCCTATGGGCAGACCATGCGCTTGATCGCGCCCGGCTATTTCCAAGGGGTCGAGAGCTTCGGCGCGCTTCACGCCTGCATGGATCTTCGAAGAGAAGATATCTGCGACGCCGGCGACCGCCGCCTCGCACGCGCGATCGACGAGATCGCGGAATTGTTTCCGCTGGCGCGCGGGGCCGTCATCGCCAGCGAAGAGCCCATGCCAGCGCTTGGCGCTAATATCGCCGGAATAGCGAAGGCCAAAATGGCGGAGCAGCGGAAGCTGATTCTGCCGCTCGGGGGCTATCGATCCTGGGTGGTCGAGACAGCGGCAGCGCTGCGTTCCGCCGAGCTGCTGCATCCGCTCACGACGAGCATCAGCAAGCGTGTGGTTCTTCCCTATTCCCGCGAGGCGACGGCGCTCGTCTGGATCGTCAGCAAGCTGCTCATGGAGATCGGCCTCGAGCCCGTTCATGAGATGACGCAATCATCAGCGATCGATCTCGCCCGCGTGAGCGATTGCAAATTGGTGATCGGCTTCGCGAGCAAGGTCGACGCGCTCGACGAGCGATTGCGCGGCGGCTATGCCGATCTGCTGCAACGATGGTTCGCGACGCCGATCGTCTGGACATGCTTCGAAAGCCCGTCCATGACGACGGCCTCGCTGCGCGCCATCACGAAACGTTTCGATCGCCGCGTCGCGCGTCGCGTCGATGCGGCGATCGTGAAGGGCGAGGCGCTCGTAGCGCAAACGGATCGAGCGCTACCGGCCTCGGCTCGAGGGGAAGCTTGTTCTGTTCTTTCGGCCGATGACCGAGGCGCAGCTCGAGCCCTATCGTCTTCTCGGGCTCCGCATCGGTGACGCATCCGGCTGGACAGGCAAGACCGGAAAGCAGCGCGCCCCGCGCCTGAAATGCGATCGCGACACTCACGATGAGAGAGCTATCGATTCGTACATATCTGAGGCGAAGCCCGATCTCGTGCTTCATTTCGGCAATGGCGAAACGCGAGGCGAATATGAATGGCGCAAGCGTGGTCAGGTGGCGCTTCCCTTCTCGCCTTTCTTCAACCGAAAGGGCAACGCCTTCTGGGGATATGATGGCTTTGCCTGTCTCGCGGCCGCTCTCGACCGCGCGATGAATGCGACTTGGCGGGGGCTTGTCCCGCCGCCTTGGTGACGTTTCTGCGTCGATATTTTCAGCCGGGATCGGAACTCCGAAAGTCGCATGTTCGCGGCGCGGTTACGCGCGTCCGTGCGGCTTCCGTCCATGAGTTCCGTGTCACGGATCACGATTCGCAGTCTGGCCGCCGAGCGGCAACCACGGGGTGCTGAAGGATGAAGACCACGACACTATCTACGATTGGCTCGATCGCTCGCGCTCTGCTGGCCAGCGCTTCGGTCGTCGCCATCACGGCCTCGCTCGGCCGAGCGGTCGCGCAGGAGGCGGCGACGCTTCCTCCGATCGATGTCGCCGCGGCGCGCGCGACCAACGATCACAACCGCTCCGGCGTGGATGGCGGCGCCGCGGCCGGCTATCGCTTCGGCGCGACGTCGACGACCGGCCCTTGGGGCGAAAGGGCGATACAGGATACGCCCTATTCGGTTTATTCGGTGAGCGCTCCCTATATCGAAAATCGCGTCTTCTCGACGACGGACGAAGTCTTCCGCGGCAATCCGCTCACCCAGCTCAATATGGGGCAGGGGCGCGGCTATGGCTCGGCGATCTTTATTCGCGGCGTCAAGCAGCAGGGCGGCTTCAGCCAGATCGACGGCCTCAACATGTCGGGCGTCAGCGATCTTGTCATGCCTTTGGAGGACAAGGAGCGCGTCGACGTTCTCTCCGGCCTCTCCAGCTTCCTCTATGGGCCTGCGCATGTGGGCGGACTCGTCAATTTCGTCACCAAGCGGCCGACGCTGACGCCTTTCTCGAGCGTCACTTTCGGCAATTACGGCGGCTCGCAACCTTTCGTACATGTCGATCTCGGTGGCCCGTTCGAGAAGGGAAGCGATTTCGGATATAGGCTCAACTTGGTGAAGAGCAGCGGCGAAACCGCGATCGACGATAATTTCGTCGACAGATGGCTCGTCAGCGGCGCGCTCGATTGGCGACCGCTGCAACAGCTGCTGTTTCAGCTCAATTATTCGCATCAGCATATTTACGAGAAAGGCACGCTCGCCGATTGGGGATCGTTCAACGGGACTTTTCCGCATTTCAGCGCGAGCATTCTCGACCCCGCGAAAAATTACGGCCAGCCGTGGACGTTCAACAAGAACGATATGGACGTGCTCGGGGCCACTGTCACCTATGATGTGATGCGTAACATTAAATTCCGCGCCGCCTATCAATATGTCGATATAGAGAGCGAGAACCTCTACGCTGGCGACAATATCTCGTATAGCAACGGCTCATACTCCTGTTCGCTCGCATCTCTCTATAATGCGCCGCATGTGCAGCGCAATCAGGCGTGGTACGCCTTCACCGACTATGACCTCGATCTTCTCTCGATAAAGGCCAAGACGACATTCGGCCTTTATGGATCGAGCTACTCACGACGCCAGCATCAAGACAACACGCTCTTCAAAGGCCTCGGCTCCTTTCCTGTTTCTGCCGATCCCGTCTATGTCGCGCGTCCCACTTTCACCAATGGCGCGCAGCCTTACTTCCGGCAGCAACAGCTGGACCAGACGAATTGGATCATCGGCGAGGACATAGCCTTCAACGAGCAATGGTCTCTGCTCGCAGGCGCGAGCCTCGCCGACATCAAGGCGACGAATTTCAACACCAATGGAACGGTATCGAGCTATTTCGACAAGACGAGGCTCACGCCGACCGCCTCATTGATCTATAAGCCGCTGCCTTGGCTCACGGGCTATGGCACCTATATTCAATCGCTCGAAAATGGCGGGACGGCCTCGACCAGCTTCTCCTCATTGCCGGTGACCAACGCCAGCCAGGCGCTCAGCCCGACGACCAGTGAGCAGGTCGAGATCGGCGCGAAAGCCAATGTCTCGCAAATTCTGCTCACCGCCGCTTTGTTCCAGATCGACAAGACCAACACTTATTACAAATCGAATGGCGGCAGCTATACTTTCATCAATGACGGGCGGCAACTTCATCGCGGTCTCGAAATGACGGCGACGGGCAAGATATTGGGCGATCTGACCGTCACCGGCGGCTTCACGCTTCTCGATGCGAAGATCGCCCAGACCAACACGTTCTATCTGCTGGGCCAGCCTCCCTCTGGCTCGGCAAAAAAACATGGGGAAGCTCTACGTCGAATATCGCCTGCCCTTCGTGCAGGGGCTGACATTGACCGGCGGCTTCAACTATGTCGGCCCGCAGGTCGGCAATGTTTTTGCGCCGACGAATGTGCGCGCGATCGAATGGCTACCCTCTTACGTGACCGGCGACATCGGTCTACGCTATGAGACGCGCATCTTTGATACGGAGACGATCTGGCGCCTCGATGTGACCAATATCGCCAACGCATCCTATTGGCAGCAGACCGAAATGCTCGGTGCGCCGCGTACAGTCGCTTTTTCGGCGACCGCAAAATTCTAAAGGGACGAAGGTTGCGCTCTTTCGCGACGGGGAGCTTCGCTTTTCTGCCGATCCTATGCCTGGGATTGGCAGCCGGAGGCCCGCATGCCGCGTCGCCTTCGCCACATCGATCGATCAAGGATATGAAAGGCCGCGACGTCACCGCCGCGGTCCCGGCGCAACACGCCCTCATCTTTGCGCCGGTGTCCTCGATCTATCTCACCATAGATGGAGATCCAGGACATATCGCCGCTGTCAGCAGCCCACGATTCGGCGGCAACGAATTGAGCCGTGGGTTGCTGCGTCGGGTGTTTCCTGCGGTGCGTGACCTTGCGCGCGCGCCGACGCTAGGAGGCGACACTGTGGCGCCCGGCGACCCGGAAGCTATTCTGCTGACGCGAAGCGATGCGATCATGTCATGGTCGTGGTTCGCCGCTCCCTTGCTGAGGATCGGCGCACCCTTGGTTCAGCTCGATAGCCGAGCGTCTGGCGATGTGTCGCGGAGCGTGGAACAGCTCTGGCGATTGATCGGCGCCATTGCCGACAGGCAAGAGCGCGTGGACTTCCTGATTCGTCGTCATCAGGCGGAACTCGACGCCTTTTCGAAGGATCGCCCCGCTGCGCCAGTTCGTCGCAAGGTCGCCTATCTCTTCCAGATCGACCCGCTGATCATGGCGTTCGGCGGAACGGGAATCGACGCCGATCTCGATCGGGTGAATGCGGACAATATCGGTGCTTCGCTGCATTCGCCTCATATGACGATCGAGGAGCTGATCGTGCGCGAGCCGGAGGTCATCATAATTTCCGCCTATCCGAGCGACGACGCGGTTCGTCGCTTGCTGGATAATCCTGCGCTACGATGTGTGCCCGCCGTTCGATCGCGAAAAGTCTATCGCGAGCCGCATGGGGGAACGCGCATGGAAGGAATGGTCGAGGAGCCGATCATGTTGCAATGGATGTCGGAAGTCATCTATCCGGAGTGGGCCGGGTGGCGATTTCGCATGAAGCTGCGGCAGGCCTATGCGGATGTCTACGGCGTCGTCCTCACCGACGATGCGATCGACGAAGCCCTGGTTTTGCGAGAAAATGCGGGCTCGGCGGAATACGCCCGCTTCCTCGCTTCGAATGACGCGGAGCGACGCTGAGTCATGCCACGAGAAATCATCATCACCGGCATTCATCTCCACGCCAACGCCACGGCATGCTTCCATCATTGCCGCTATTGCCAGCTGAAGAGCTATAGGCTGCGACCGGCGCCATTAGAACGTTTTGTCGCCCTGGTCGAACGCTTCATCGAATGGCGTAATGACGGACACGAAGATTTCGAGATCGCGCCTTGGTATGGGAACAGCCATGATTACACATTGGCGACGACCAAAGCTCTTCGCGAGCTGGAGAAGAACCTCGGCTGGAAAAGCCACGTCGTTCTGCTCGGCGGCGTTGCGCATCGACCGCGACGAGAGATGAAGCAATGGCTGCTGGAGCGGCGCGTTCTCGGGATCGACACAGTGGTGGCGACGTTCAGCGGCCACGGCGCTCGTCACGATCATTGGAACAATATGGCCGGCAATTACCAATTCCAGCTCGACACTCTGCATTTGGCTGCGGAACTCGGTCTGAAGCTGCAACAGCGGATCTTGTTGATCCGTGACAGTGTTCCGAGCTTGGACGAGCTGCTGGTTGATCTGGACCGCATTCCAGCCGCGTCCCACGAGCGCTGGGCTATTCCGCTTTTCTATTCCGGCGTGGCGCGTGGTGTCGAGGAGCAGAGTCTCACCGAGCAGGAAATAGATTCGCTTCCCGCGCGCCTCAAAGACTATCTTCGTGATGACAGGCCTAATTGGCGGTCGGAAAAAAAGTGGATCGAGCATGTTCGCCGGTCGCCCGATGACGAAGCGGAAGCCATGGCCATCAGCCTCCCACTCGATGAGCAAAGTCTCGATTGGGCCGAGGCCTGTTCCTGCGATCAAATCATCACGGAGCTCGAAGCTCGCTGGCGTGCGGCCCATCTTACCGCGCCGTCTCGCAAGGAGCTATGCGCGGGTTATGGCGACATCGCCAATGATAGGCTGTATTTTAATGTGCAGCAGATGGAGAAGGCTTGGTTCGATCGTTATAAGAAGGACAATGTTTGTCGGTTCGATATCAGCGCCACAAAATTTTCGTGAGTTCCGCGGGTCCATTGCCGCGCGCGCCGGGCGACGGTGGGGATGCGAGGCTGCCGAGCATCTCGAACTTGCAGCGTCGGTCGGGCCATCGCCCGACGAGCGTGTGTTGGAATGGCTCGTGACGAGCCTGATGAGCTCGTCGAGCCGGCTTGGCGGCGCTCACACTTCTGGCGGAGGGGCCAGGTTCAAACTGTCCTCTCCACAACCAGGTTAGCACTGCTATTGCGCGGCAACTTCCAGACGACGTTCACGCGCGGTCCAACGCTATATTCCGGAGTTCGAAAAACCGTGGAAACGCTTCCCTCACCCAGTCGGCGAATCGATGAGACCCGTTCGGCATTGCCTCGAGGGCTCTCGACCGGCGAGGACAATCGCTGCGCCAGCGTCATCGTCGCGGCCGAGCGGCGCTTCGCCCAGGCGATCAAGGGCGTCCGAGGTTCAGTTCTCTCGTGAGCTTCTCCCAGCTGTCGACGCCCGCGGCCGCATAAATCGCAGCGAGATGTTTCTTCAAAGCTTCGTTGCTGATTCCCGTTTCGGAGAGGCTGTCTCCGCGCGATCCTCCGAGAGCCGCGACAAAGGCGATTTTCTGTTGAAGCGGAGAAACGTCGAGTGCGAGCACACGATCGATCGTCTCGAGCCGTCGAGGCTCTTCCAGTTCGAACGTGACGAGAACCTGCTCGGCGCCGCCCTCCGGAGCCGTCAGCCGACGCGCCGTCACCTCGAGGCGGCCGCCGGGGATCGGCAGCGTCTCGCGCACGATCGCTCGGCCTTGGAGCCGTGCGCACAACTCGCGCACGACGCGGGGCGGTGAGCGGATGGGTCCGCAAAGGCGGATCTCTTGTCCCACGAGCGTGCACATCTTCAACAACAATTCGGCCTCTTCATCGAGCATCGCTAAGCGCTCGCCGGAGACATCGATCAGCATGTGTCCCCTTCTTGCGCTGCAACTCCAGACTTGTTGTCTCACAGGCGAGGCGATGGCCTGCTGCAAATAGGGGGTGACCTGTTCCAGCGCGGCCGCGTCGGTCGTCTCGAAAGCGCGTTGACCGCCGCGAAACAGCAGCACGACGGCGCGCGCGTCCGTCGAGATCGATTCTCAGATCGAGACTGTGATGATGGCCGCTCGCCCTGACCAATAGGTTGAAGGTGTTGGAAGAGAAATAGGCTTTGCCCGGCCGCGCGATGCGACCGACGCGCGGCCCCGGCGTACGCGCCAGCGCCGTTACGTTCAATTCGGCCGGGCCGATGAACAGCCGCTCGAATTCATTGACGAACAGGTCGCGCGCGCTCTCCGGCGAATCCTCATGGAAGAAGCCCTGGGGAAGGCCGTTCTCGTCGAGCCAGAAAATCGACGCCGCATCGGCTCCGACCAACTCGCGAATCTGGCGGCAGGCTGCGGGGGCGATCGGCGCGATCCCGGTCCCGGCGCGGCACAATAGATCGAGCGCATGTAATTTGCGCCGGGCCGTGTTCTTCTTGGCGGGCATTATCGCGCGGACCTCCCCGCGCGGGGAATAGCATTCAACACTCTGAACGCCTAGACCTCGCTCCCGGCAAAACGGGCAGGAGCAGGAATATGTCGAAATGCGAGTTGTTCTTTCCCGCCGTCACACTGATCGCGCTGGCGCTCTGCGCCGAATCGGCCTGCGCCGCCGATCTTCGCGGATCGCAGGATCATCCTCTGGTCGGCCGCTACGCCGGCTCGGAGATCACGGTCTATAAGCAATCTCAGTTCGGCGAAGCGCGACTGCTCGACCGTCCGATGGATCTCAAAGCTTCCGGCGACAAGTTGGCCGGCGTCAGCCTCACGCTGCAGGGCAGGATCACCACTATACGCTATGACGGGCCGAAGGATCGCTCGGCTCTCGAAATCGAACAAAATTTCAAATCCTCGCTCGAGACGAAAGGGTTCGAAATTCTGTTCGAATGCGGCGATCGAACCTGCCTCGGCGGCGAAAATTCCTATTTTCGTCTCGGCGGGGAACTCGAAGGGGCCATGGTCAATGCACGCTTCGGCTCAGGCGTGCGTTATGTGCTGGCCAAGCTCGCGCGCGCGGAAGGGGATGTCTACGCCGCCATATTGGTGGGCGAAAGCCGGAGCGCTCCGATCATCTCGGTCACGACCGCGGAACTGAAGCCGATCCAAGTCGACCGAATTGTCTTTCTTGACGCCGGCGCGATGGCCTCCGGGCTCGGGGCCTCGGGCCGTGTGGCGCTCTACGGCATATTCTTCGACACCGACCAGTCGGATCTGAAGCCAGAGTCGAAGCCGACGCTGGTCGAAATCGCCAAGCTGCTCGCGGCCCAGCCCGGCTTGAAGCTGATCGTCGCCGGTCACACCGACAAATCAGGGGGAATTTGGCTATAATCTCGGCTTGTCCGATCGCCGCGCCAAGGCCGTCGTCGTCGCTTTGACACGCGATCACGGCGTCGATCCCTCGCGGCTCACCCCTTTCGGCGCCGGCATGTCGTCGCCGATTGCCCTCAACAATGATGACGCCGGACGCGCCAAGAACCGTCGCGTCGAACTGGTCGAGCGATAAGGACATGAGAAGCATGAAGAGAATGACATTCGTCACATTGGCGCTGTGCGCCGTCGTTCCGGCGATAGCGCAGGAACGTCTGGAGCCCGGCTTGTGGTCGGTGACGCCATTACTACAGGGGCAGCCGGTCGGCGCCGCCACAGAACGTTGCATCACCGCGGAAGAAGCCAAGAGCGCCAATGGCGATGAAAAAGGAATCGCCGCCGCCCTGAGCGCGGAAAATCGGAAAGGCAAATGCACGATCAAGGATCTGAAACTCGACGGCCCGAGAATCCGCTTCTCCACCGTCTGTCAGGGCATGACCATGGCGTCCGACCTCACTTACGCCAAGACGAGCTATGAAGGGACGATGACGATGTCGGGGCCGGGCGGCGATCAGCAGGTCATCGGGACCAGGGGCCGGCGCATCGGCGCATGTCCTTGACGGGAGGCCTCGGGTTGCGCGCGACGCTTTTCGCTCCACTGGCGATCTGCGTAGGCCTGGTGTCTTTCGGGGCCATCGCCAGCGAGGATGTTCCCTATGAAGCGGGCGTTGACCTGGCGTTTTTGCCACGCCCGATCTTGTCGATCGCGGTGCGCATGTTGTCATAGACACCTCGCCGGGGCGCGCCGCCCAGCACGCGGAAGGCGTGGTTGTGGGCGTCGAACAGCATCTCATGCGTCTGCTGCGGGTAGGCGCGGAGGAAGAATGCGCGGCTGTAGGAGAGCTTGAACTGGGCGACCTGCAACTTGGTCCGCTCGCCCGCGATGATCGCCC
>NZ_LUUM01000270.1:0-59384 GCF_001644125.1 Methylosinus sp. R-45379 | reverse complement strand
TCTCAGTGGAAATCAACAGCCAGATTCGGCGAGGGCGAGATCATCGAAATCATCTTCCATGTCGGGCTCAACACGCTGACGAATTACATCAACGAAGTCGCCGATACGCTCGTTGATTTTCCCGTGCTCGAAACGCGCCGTGTGGCGTAAATGGGCTGCGCGCTCGGAGCCGATCCGGGCGCGGCTTTCATCTGAGGACTGAGCCATGTCGAGACCGCCGCTTCCCCCCTTCACGCTCGAAACCGCGACGCAAAAGGTGCGCCTCGCCGAGGACGGCTGGAACAGCCGCGATCCGCAGAAGGTCGCGCTGGCCTATACGCCGGAGAGCCGCTGGCGCAATCGCGCCGAATTCATCGTCGGCCGCGACCAGATCGAAGCCTTTCTCGGGCGCAAATGGTCGCGCGAACTGGACTATCGCCTCATCAAGGAGCTGTGGGCCTTCCGCGAGAACCGCATCGCCGTGCGTTTCGCTTATGAATGGCGCGACGACAGCGGCGCCTGGTTCCGTTCCTATGGCAATGAGAATTGGGAGTTCGACGAGCATGGCCTCATGCGCTTGCGCATCGCCTCGATCAACGATCTCGCGATCGCCGAGGCAGATCGCAAGTTCCATTGGCCGCTCGGCCGGCGACCGGACGAGCATCCGGGTCTGACCGACCTCGGTCTTTGATCGGCGCCACGCGAGCGCGTTCATTGCGCTCGCGTGGCGATGATCCTCTTCTCGCGCCTCGGGAGGAAATCGACATGACCTATTCCAGCGACATCGCCTTCACGCCCACTATCAAATCTATCCAGACGCGTGAGGGCTCGCGCCGCGCCTATGCGCGCATGGAGGAGGAACATTCGTGGCGAACGAGCCTGACGCCGGATATAGTGGCGTTCATCGCACAGCAGACGAGCGTCTTTCTCGCGACGGCGAATAGGGAGATGCAGCCCTATATTCAGCACCGCGGCGGCCCCGCCGGTTTTCTGAAGACGCTCGATGAGACGACCATCGGCTTCGCTGATTTCTCGGGAAATCGCCAATATGTGACGATCGGCAATCTCGCCGACAATCCGAAAGCCTATCTCTTTCTGATCGACTATTCGCGCCGCCGTCGCGTGAAGATCTGGGGAACGGCGCGCGTGATGGAAGACGACGCCGAGCTGATCGCGCGGCTCACGCCGGCGGATTATGCGGCGCGTGTCGAACGCGCGATCCTTTTTTCTGTCCTCGCCTTGGACGTGAATTGCCCCAGCCACATTCCGCAACGCTTCGAGGCGTCCGATGTCGCCGCTGCGCTCGCGGAGCGAGACGCGCGCATCGCCGCGCTCGAAGCGCAAGTGCAGGAGCTGCGCGCGAGCGCAGGGCAGGGCGCCGTCATAGCGATTTGATCTCGCCGCCATCCATCCGCAGGGTCACGCCCGTCATCCAACGCGCCGCCGGCGACACGGCGACGGCGATCAGCTCGGCGATGTCTTCCGGCGTTCCGTAGCGCGCGATCCTGGTCTCCGCAGCAAAGGCGTCGATCGCAGCGTCGAGCGATAGGCCTTTCGCCTCGCCGTAGCGCGCGAGCATGGCGCGACGGCGGTCGGTCATCACCGGGCCGGGCAGCACGGCGTTCACCTGCACGCCATCCCCGACGCCGCGCTCGGCGAAATCGTTCCCACTGCGGCGAGCGACGCCTTCGGCGTCAACGCCGAACTCTCCGACATGAAAACCACCGAGCCGCTGCTTCGCATGGACGGGAGGGGCATGGCGGTCGCGATAGTGGCCGCCGACACGGCCGCGAGCGTGAGGAGGGGATTGGAGGCGAGGAACATGGGATCTCCTGTAACCGATGTAATGTGCATATAACGGTTATGCAGGCTTGCCGGTTGCGCATGGGGAGAGGGCGAGGCGACAACGATCGAGGCGAGCGAGTGGCGAGATGGCATGCCCTCCTTCGGAGGCGCGCTGTGGATCGACTTTCTCAACACGACGCCGGTGATGAACGGCGAGGCGATCGATTTTCTCTCTAACGCCGAGGGGCTGGCGAAATGGGCGCGCGCGGCGGGGATCGATGGTTCGAGCAAGCCACGAAAGTGGAGCTTAAGTCGGCGTGGGAAACGCGCGCGGCGCTCCGCGAGCTCTTCGACAAGATCTCCGCAGGAGAGGCGATCTCCGCCCGGCGCCTCGAGCCGATCGATCGTCTGCTCGGCTCGGTCGCGATTCGCGAGCGATTGATTCTACGCGACGGTCATGTGGCGCTCGCCGAGGAAGCGCGTATCGAGAAGGATGTGGTGGCGACGACGGTCGCGCGCGATTTCGCGCAATTCGTTTGCGAGGCGGAGCCCGCTCGAATGAAGCGTTGCGCCAATCCCGCCTGCTCGATGGTGTTCTACGATCGCGGGCGGAACAATATTCGCCGCTGGTGCACGATGGCGATCTGCGGAAATCGTGACAAGGTCGCGCAGTATCGCGCGCACAAGGCGCGAGAGAAATAAGCCGCGAGTCGTCATCATTCATGGCAATCGGGCGCTGCCGTTCGATCGGCGGCGTTCCAGCAATCGCGATTTCGAGCACAGAATTGAGCATCGAAAGGTAACATGCTCGTCTATGGCGTTTCGAGCAGCGTCCAGTTTTGATAGGCTATAATGTAGGTTAGTTTCTCATCGTGAAACGATCATCGCTGGATGGCTCGATCGTCGCCTTCGGCAGTCAGATGGAATACCGAACCCACGCCTTCGTCATTCCCGAAAAAGCCTCGATAAGTCCACGATTTAGGCGAATTGCCTCGATTATCGGCTTGCGGAAGCGCGTCTGCTGTCACTACGTATATTGCAAATATATCGCGTGCTCGGCGGGGCTGCTTCTGCTCGTCGTGGCGCAACCGTTTTGTGCGGAACACAAGCAAGGGGTGCAATGACAATGAGCAGCGCTGCGACGCGGCATTCACGTGATGCGGTTTACTCCACCAGTTCCGCGCTCGCTCTGTCGGTCGTCCTGACTGTCGCCGCATCGGCTCAGGAGGCTTTGCCGGCGATCGAGATCGGCGGGACATCGGCCGGCTCCAACGCCGCCGCCTCGGGAGCTCCGCTGGCGCCGCAACTCGCCCGGCCGGATCTCCAGCCCGACAATGTCGCCAATGCCGCGCGCGTCGCCACCAGCAGCCGCTCCCATACGCAGACATTCACGCGGCAGGACATACAGGAGCTGAACCCGCAGGACGTGTTCGGCCTGCTGCGCAATGCGACCAGCATCCTCGTCACCTATCAGGGTCGCAAATTCCCGAACAATCTGAAATTCCGCGGCGACGGCAATTTCGGCTTCATCGTCGACGGCGCCTATGTGAGCGCGCAGACCGCGGGCCTGATGATGCAGTCGCTGCCCGTTTCAGCGCTCGATCAGGTCGATGTCGTGCGCGACGCTTCGGCGCTGACGCTCGGCCCGCTCGTCGACTTCGGCTCCTCCTCCGGCGCGTTGAACAGCGGCTTCGTCGTCGTGCGCACGCATACGCCGCAAGAGAATGAAATGGAGCTGCGCACAGCGGCGCAGAGCTATGGCGGCGTGCTCGGCAGCGCCTATGGCGGCTATGTCTTCGGGAAGAAGCCGGGCGAGATTCCGGCCTTTATCTCGGGTTTCATTAAGAAGAGCTCCGACGACGGGCCGGCGAACGGCTCCAATTGGAACGACACGGTCGCCGGTCTGCTCAAAGGCGGATTCACCGTCGGTCCGCTCGACACCAGCTTCACCCTGTTTCAGTCGAGCACGCGCTACGGCTTTCAGCAGGGAACCTTCGGGGAGCAAACGGCGAGCACGCTCGCGCAGAAGTGGGGCTATTCGCCGATCGAATCGACATTCCTCTCCTGGAATTCGACGTTCCGCTGGGACGAGCACAATGTCAGCCTGCTCACGCTCGCCTATACGCGGACGGAGGACAACAACGTCCTCGCCTCCTTCAATAGTCCGAATCTGACGGTGGCCAATGAGCAGGGCTACACCGGCCAGATCAATGCGCGGCACAGCTTCACCTATGACGGCACATTGGCGCAGCTCGGCCTGCAATATGTGAATTGGGCGAGCCCCAGCGGACAGACCAATTACGCCAATTATGCGCGCAAGGAGGATACGCTCAGTGGCTATGGCAATTTCGAGCAGAAGCTGCTCTCCGATCGCCTGATCTTCGACGCGAGCTTCCGCCTGGACAATCACTTCGATTACATCGGAGTCGATACGGCCGGAACGACGAAATATTTCTACAATCGCGGCTTCCCGCTCGCAGTGAATTATGCGGGTGGCGCCACGGTGAAGCCCCTGCAAGGATGGGGGATCGGCGAGTTGGGCGCCTCCCTCGGCGATTTCAATCCGCTCGCGGGCCTCGCGAATGTGGCCTTCAGCGGCCGCTATTCGCACACTGAGCAGAGCGACATGTCCGGCGTCATCGCGGACGCCAACGTCACTCTGCTGCCGGAGAAGCAGGACAAATACGAGGCGGGAGTCAAAATCCCGGTCTTCCGCTGGTTCACGCCGGAAGTGACCTATTTCGACACCGAGATTCAGAACAATAAGCAGCCCTCGCGCACCGTCACGGTGAACAACAACAACGTCACTTACTGGACTCAGGGCAACACGTCGCGCAAGGGAATAGAGGCTGTCGCGACCGGCGTGCTGCAGGACGAACTGCTCGGCAAGACGACCTATCGCGGCAGCTACACGCGGCTGACCGAGGTCTACAGCAATTCGCTGGGAACCTATGACTGGCTGAACCCCTATCGCTTCCAGACGCCGAGGACGCAGATCAACTTCGCGCTCACCCATGCCTGGGATAGGTTCACCGGCACGGTCGCGCTCAATCATGTCTCCATGTACTGGTCCAATGGCTTCGCCGTCGACAACGCCTATCACCAGGTCGGCAACTACACGACGCTCGACGCGAACATCGCCTATAATTTCCAGCTCATGGATTGGGACGCGCGGCTCACCTTCTACGGCCGCAACATCACCAATAAGCGCTATGAGACGATCTACACCTACAAGGCCTGGGGCGCCGTCTGGGGCTCGGAGCTCAAGCTCTCCTGGGGCGAGCATTCCTCGCCCGCGCCGCTTCCGGGCATGGCGTGGCTGGCGACGGCCGACGACTCGCCGTCGCCCTGGAGCGGGCTCTACGCCGGTCTCAACGCCGGCGGCGTCTTCGGCGACGGCCATGGGGTCAACACGGTTCCCGGCACCTCCACCATTCTCGGCGACGGCGGCGACGACAAGGGCGCGGTCGGTCGCCCGGCGACCTTCTTCGGCCGCGCGAGCGCCTCGAGCGCGGCGAGCACGATCCCGATGGGAATCGGCGGCGGAATCGGCGGCGCGCAGCTCGGCTATAATTGGCGCTTGCGTCCCGATGTGATCGGCGGCTTCGAGGCGGATCTGCAGGGAGTGGCGGGGGCGAGCGCGTCGGGCTCGGCGTTGCGCTCGGCGACCGAGCCGGTCACGGGCGCGAATGTCGTGACGGCGACCAAGGCGACGAAGAGCCTCTCCTATCTCGGCACGGCGCGCGGACGCATCGGCTATCTCGTGACGCCGACGCTGCTGCCCTATCTCACCGCCGGTCTCGCCTATGGCGAAGGCGGTTTCTCGACCTCCTTGACGCAGGTCTCCACCTCGGCGTCCTTCGCGCCGAATAGCGGAACCATCGGCTCCTCGTCGATCCGCATCGGGTGGAGCGCGGGCGCGGGCGGCGAATGGATGTTCCGTCAGAATTGGAGCGCCAAGCTGGAATATCTCCGCTATGACCTCGGCAATCAGGGCGCTTACGGCGATATGGCGGGCTACAACCTCACCGCGGCCGGCAATCCCGGGCTCTATGCGTCGGCGGTGATTTCCTCGACGCGCCTCGCGGGCCATATCGTGCGCGCCGGCGTCAACTATCATTTCGAATAGAGGCCTTGCGACGCCCGAGCAGGCGATTCGCGAGCATTGGGAGAAGGCCGGCCTTCGCGTCGGCTCTCTCTTTTGCGTTCGGGCCTGAGCCGTCTCACTCGGCTTTCGCTGCTCGGAGCGGGTCGCCGAAAGGCGCAATCGGCTATTGCAAGAAATTTCCGCAAATTACCAAAAAAGATGCAACCTGTGCGAGAAACTGACAATATCGCCGCGGCCGGCCGTTTCGATCGAGCTTTGCATTCTGTCGTCGCGGCGATTATTTCCTCATTACTTTAGACTTACGTCGGTCGCCCAGCGCAGAGACACGTTATAGTGGCTGGCTGAAAATCAGGCGCCTGTCTCCGGCGTCTTTGTCTGCGCCCGAATTTTCCCGTTGACGCGATCTCGGCGGATTCGCAATGTATTGAATATAGATATCGCGGCGACGAGGCGGGCTCATCATGGGCTGGCGAATGTCGAGAGCGACGCGCATCGGGCTCTCGACATTCGTCGTCGATCGCCGCTGCTGGAGAATTGCGCAATGCAAATGGAATGGTTGTCGACGGCGATCGATTTCGGCGTCATCGGGCTGCTGGCCGCGCTCAGCGTCATCGTCGTCGCTGTGGCGCTGGAACGGCATTTCTTCTACCGGGCGATCGACATTACGACTTTTACCAGCATCAAGGCGCTGGAACTCGAGCTGAGCAAGCGGCTCATCGTCATCGCATCCGTCGCCTCCAATGCGCCTTATATCGGCCTGCTCGGCACCGTGCTCGGCATCATGCTGACCTTCTATAATTTGGGTCTCGACGCTTCGGCGGACGCCAGCAAGATCATGGCCGGCCTCGCGCTCGCCCTCAAGGCGACGGCGGTCGGGCTCGTCGTCGCGCTATTGTCGGTGGTCTCCTACAACGTCCTTTTGCGTAAGACGAAGGTGCTGCTGCTGAAGTGGGAGATCGCCAATGGATGAGAAGCCTTTCGAGACGCTCAACGTCATTCCTCTCGTCGATGTCATGCTGGTGCTTCTCACAATGGTGCTGACGACGGCGAATTTCATCGCGACAGGCCGCATACCGGTCGCCTTGCCGCAAGCTGCGCAGACGCAGGTCGACCGCCAGAAGGACAAGACGATCGAGATCGCCGCCGATGGAAGCGTCTATTTCGACGGCCATGTCGCAACCAAGGATGAGTTGCGGAGCCGGCTCACAGGGTTGCCGCCGGAAACGGGCTTCCTCATTCGCGCCGATCGCGCTGTGGCCTTGCAGAGCTTCATCGACGTCGCCGAGCTGCTCAAGCGCATGAGCTTCACCAAAGTCGCCGTGCAGACCAAGAACAGTCCGAAGTGAGAGGCGTCGAAATGGCTTTCCTGGCGGCGTCCGCGCCCACGAAAATTGCGAGACCGGCGAGCCGCTTCTCGCTCTATCACGGTCTCGCGCTCTCCTTGGCGCTGCACGCCCTGCTATGCGCGCCTTACGTCCTGCATCGTCTCTACACGACGGAAGAGGAGGCTTCGGTTCTCGTCTTCGAGCTCGATGGTCTCGTCGATGATGAGCAGACCGATGAGAAGCTGCAGCAGGATAATGCCGGCGAGACACACCAGACCGCGACGCAGGCGACCGTGGCGAAGCCTGTCGAGCAGCGCGAGCAGGCGGATGAAGGCGAGGCCAATGCAGCCGCTGTCGCCGCGGCGGCCCCTTCGCAGTCGAAGCCCGATCCGGCCGGTTCCGCCAATGTGGCCGGCGCGCAGGAGCAGCAGGTCGCGCGCACCATCTCTCGCCGCGCGGAAACCGAGGAGGACCGCATTCGCGTCTATATACGGCAATTGTCGAAGCGCATTCACACGCGGCTCGTCTATCCGGAGGAGGGGCGTCGCGCTGGGCTGCGAGGCGTCGCAAAAGTCTCCTTCGGCATTCTCGCGAGCGGACAAATCCGCGAAGAAACGCTCAAGATCGTTGCGACGAGCGGTCAGGAGCGTCTCGACGTCAGCGCGTTGAAGACGGTGCGGTCGAGCATGCCCTTCGGACCTCCGCCGCGGGAGATGAATGTGGCGATCGACGTTGTGTTCGGCCCTTCACGCTGATCGTGAATTCGGGGACGAATTTTTGGCGGAGCTCGGAAAACATCGCTCGCTCGCCGCTGGCGGTCGGGCGATGTTTCCCGCATTTGCGGCGCTCGCCGTCTATGCCGATAGGGCCTCTCTATTCGGCGTCTGCTCGGACTCGTCGATGATGGCGGGAGCAGCCATGTCGGCGGCAGCAATTTCGGCGGCAGCCATGTCGAGACGCGGGCTGAAGAGCGAGGTGATCTTCTTGGCGATGATCGACCAGTCGAATTGCTCCTTGGCGATGGCGCGCGCCTTGGCGCGGATCGCCTCGCCGCGTTCAGTTTCCCAAACGCGCTCCCGCAGCAAGGTCTGCAGCTCGCTCGCATTCTGAGCCGCTACATGCCATCCGTCCGCGGAGACTCCGCGCGCGCCGAAGTCATTGGCGACGACCAGACATCCGGCGGCCATATAGTCGAAGAGCTTCAAATTGGTCCCGCCGCCGGAAAACAGCAGCTGCAGAGCGATGTCCGCCGAGCTCAAGAGCGCGATCTTGAGATCGTCCTCGACGTAATCGAACCAGAGCTCGTCGAAGGGGACATCGGGCCAGCCGGTGCGGTCGGCCTGCGCGATCGAGCCGATCAAGGCGACCGCGCCGTCGAATCCGGCCTCCGCCAGCAGCTGCCGCGCCTTGAAATAGGATTCGACATTCGGCCCATAGCCGCTGCCCAAAAAGACGGCCAGCGTCTTGTCGCCGATCTGCAGCTTGCTGCGAAGCTCGTCGCGGCTCGCCTTGTCCCAGATCGGATATTGCGAGCAATCGACGCCATTGGGCGCGACAGTGATGTTGCTTCTCGGCACGTCGTATAATTGCGCCATACGGTCGGCGTCATGGGCGCTCACGGTCGTCACGAAATTCGCCTCGCGACAGGCCATTCTCTCGCCGTGGTACACAGTATCCACAAAGGAATCGAGCTGCGCTGCGCCCAGGCCGCCGCGGAAATGCTGTTCCTTTATGTCATATTCGACATTGTGCGCCTCATATATCTTGATGGCGTTCCGCTTGGCGAAGCCGAAGCCCAGAAGCGCGAGATAGGGATGCGAGGCGACGACGACATCCGCCACGCCGATGATCTGCCGCGCATCGCGCACGAACTCGTCCGAGAAATGATATTCTCTGATGCAGAGAACATCATGCGCGAGGCGCCGCGTCTTTTCCATTATGTGCCAGACGTGATGCTGGTCGCCGGGCGCCGCGGGGAAGACGATCACGTCGAAACGATCGGCGAGCTTATAGCGCCTGATGTGATCGGTCTGCTTGAAATCATAGGCGATGAGCGTGACGTCATGCTCTTTCGCGATGTTCTTGTAGACCGAGACGTAACGCGTCTGCCCGCCGTCGCGGACCGGGGTGATGTCGAATGTGGAAAGGACAACGATCTTCATCGGCGCGTTCCCTTCAAGACATCGACGATGGTTGCGGCGACGCGGTCCCAGTCGAAGCGCGACGCGGCTTCCTTCGCCTTGGAGGCGAGGCGCGAGCGCAGCTCGGAATTGAGCGAGAGCTCGCTCAGCCCTTGAGCGATCGAACTCACCGACAAAGGATCCACGAGAACGGCGGCGTTCTTCGCTATGTCCTGCATGCTGGTTTCCTGTGAGGTCAAGACCGGGACGCCGCAGGCCATGGCCTCCAGCACCGGCATGCCGAATCCTTCATAGACGCTGGGATAGGCGACGAACATTGCGCCCGAGTAGAGCGCCGACAAATCCTCATTGTCGACGCCGCTCAGCACTTTCACATGCTCGGAGAGTCCGCTATTGGCGATCAGCCGCACCAATTCGTCATATCCCCACCCATGGGAGCCGACGATGGCCAGCTGCGGCGGATGCTCGACGCCGCGGCGAAATTCATCATAGGCCTGAACCAGACGAACATGGTTTTTACGCGGCTCCAGCGTCCCGACGTTGAGAATATAGTCTCGACGAAGGCCGAATTTGGCGATCGCGGCGTCGACCACGGGAGCAGGGCGCGGCCCGATCGCGCCGGGTCCGATCCATGAGGTCGTCAGACGCTCGGGAGAGACGCCGACATTTTCGATAATGTCCTTGCGGGTCGTCTCGGAGTTGCCGAAAATATGATCGGCGCGCTTGAACACATCGATGACATTGGCGAAATTTTCGATCGCGTCCTTGCCGAAGAAGTTCGGAAACAGGATCGGGATCACGTCATGCGCCCAGCTCGCGAGAGCGAGGCCGGGGATGGCGATCGGAATGAAATGATTCGCGAAATAGACGGTCGCGCCCATTTCACGCAGCTCACGGCCCAGCTCCTGCAAATTGAAGGCGCGCCGCTGCTCGATCGCAGCTTGCACGACCCCATTGTAGCGACGATCGAAACGGCCGTCCGCGAGGCTATAGACGACCTTGTGCCTGATGTGCACTCCGATGCGCGCTCTTTCGACGCGCGGGAAAAATTCGAGCGGGATTTCGGCGGCGCCGTTCGTCCAGCGCCAAGCGCTCTCCGGATCGTGATAGCCATTGGTGAGGCGGGCGTCGTCGAAGGAGAATTCCTGCGAGCCCTTCTCCGATTCGATGACGATCTTGCTGACGGCGACGCCGAGGCTGCGTCTGTCCGGCGAGTTCATCGTGTCGCAAGGACGGGCCGCTCGGCTGCGCAGAAACATCGCATGCCGGGGCGTCGCGCCTTCATAATAATACCACATGCCGTCCGGCGTCGCGGTCTGCGTCGTCGGCATGATCCGGCCGTCGACCTCGAAGCGCGCGCGCTCCCGATTTGTGCGCAGAGAGAAGGAGCCGGATGATTTCAGCACGCTGCGATAGATCACCCGCGGCGTGAAGGTCAGGGCCGCCATGGCGTCGGGCCGCACCTCGCCGAAAAACGGGTCGGCGACGAAAACGAATTCGGTGTCGGGGGCGACCCTGGCGGCGGCGTTCAGAAATCCGACGGATACATTGAAAATTCCACCGCTGATCGATTGCTGAAAGGCGCCGGCGTCATATGCGATGATCATGAGTGCAACCCCGCGGAGATGTCGACGAATCCCTCCAAGAATGAGAGCCACCGTCTCGCGGTCGCTTCGGAGTAGAAGTCGGTCGCACGGTCCGCCTGCTCGCGAACGATATTGTTGCGCAGCGTCTTATCGCGGCGCAGGAGCTCCAGATAGCCTGCAGGAATCGATGGATCGAGCGTGTCGAATTTGATGCCGGCCGGCCCCATCGTCTCGCCCACTGCGGTTCCGGCATAGGCCAGCACCGGACAGCCGACCGTGAAGGCCTCCAGCACGGGCACCATGAAGCCCTCGTGCTCGCTCATGGAAATATAGGCGTCGGCGGCGGCGAACAGCGTCTTGATCGCGAGGCCGGTCGCATTCTGATAGATTTTGATGTCGGAGAGGACGCCGCCCTGCACCGCCCGCCCGAGCAGCGCATGGAAATATTCGTCGCCCTAAATCTTGCCGCCGAGATGCAGCGAGGCCGAACGGCCGAAGAGCCTCTTATAGGCGGCCAGAGTGTCGATCAGAAGATCGTGCCGCTTATTGGGAACGAAGCGCCCGACGAAGACGATATTGACCTCGGAGGCCGCCTTTATGTCGAAGTAGAGCTGATTGTCGAGCTCGCGCGACGAGAAAAAGGCGTCGTTGAAGAACACGGGGATCGTCACGGGATCCCGAAAGCCGAACTCTCTCAGCTCGGCGGTGTTAAAGTCCGAATCGCCGACGCCTTTCTCGAATGCGCCGGCGAAGCGCCGCATCTGCGCGCGCGAATGATCGCACATGTCTCCGAGCCAGCTCATCGAGCCTTGGCCGCGGAAAAAATGGCCCGGCGTGACATTGTGATAGATGAGTATCTTGCGGACGGGCAGGTCCAGCAGAGCTTCGAGATCTTCGTTGAAGAACGAATAATGCAGCAGCAGCAGATCCGTATCGCTCCAAGCCATGCGCTTCAGCATGGAGACCGACAGCGTCGCATAATCGCTGATGGCGATATTGGAATCCGAGCACGCCACATAGGACGCCACGCCTCGTTCCCGTAGGATCTGATGCAGCGAGGAAATCGAGGCGCCGATCGCGTCGGCGCTAATTACCGAGGGATGATATTGAACAACACGTGACATTCATCCTCACCAGACAGATGTTTTGAAATCGAGCCCCCGTGACAGGGAGCGAAGCGGCCCGCTCGAAAATACCGTCCGTGCGATCGAGCCGCTCTCCATCGTTCCGGAGAAGCGACGCATCAAAGCCCCGAGGCTTCCGTCTCCGTCGAGGACGGAGCGCGCGCGAGAGGTCCGAACACCTCCATCTGCTGCTCCAATTGCTGCGTGACGCCGGCGACGACGGCCTCGGCGACGTCGTTCATCTCCTGCTTGGCGTCCTCGAGAGCCTGCTGCAGCGTCTCTCGCTCGCGTCTCAAGCCATCCACCTCGCCGGCGACCTTAGCGACTTCCGTGGACAGGCGATCGATGGTGGAGGAGAGGGTCAGGATCTGCGCGGAAATCTGCGCCGAGAATTTGAGAATGTAGTTTCGTTGTTCGGTCAAATGAAGCAGCAGAGAATCCATTGTCGAAACGCCGCTCGTGAATGTGAGAGGCGGTAGCTCGCTCGATGTTTCGCTCTGTGGTTGCGATCTCGCGCGAGTGACGAGCGCATGCGCGAATTCCGAAAGGCGTCGCTTCTCCGTCACCGATATCACTTTATTCATAAGAGCCTTCCATTTTTGCCAGCTCACAGCGCAAGATGTATAAAGTGAGCAGTGGATATGTCAATGAGCCTCCATTGTTATCGAAGCACATGACATGTCCTCCACGCCACGTGCGCCGATGCAGATCGAGGCTCGCGAATCGAGCGACGACGACATTTCGTGTCGCTGACGAGGACGACGGCGCCTAGCGAACGGGCGAGCGGCGCTCGCTTTGTTTGCGGCGCGCCCATGCGCGAGGCAGCCGATCGCCGAAATTCGACTCGACGACGTGATGGACTACGCGGAGGCGAGGTCATAACCAACCAGCGGGGGCGCCGATGGTCGATCTCGCGCCTTGCGACATGCACGCTTCGGACCATTCGATCTGGTCGACGACGCGCGCTGGCTCGGCCGATCCACACGGCTCACGAATTTACCTTTAGGTAATTTAACCTATTGTTAACCATGACGGCGTGAGATGACGGCGCAGCTGGAGCCGAGTCCGCCGTTGACCCAACCTTCGACTCACATTCGTTTTCGTGGCCGATCCTTTCCCGTCCTGGCCCTGGAGCCGGATGCGCCGATCGCCGGATGGTTCGAGCGGCTCGACGCCTGCCTCGAGCATTCGCCTGCCTTCTTCTCCCGCAAGGCGATCGTCATCGACGTCACCAAGCTCGGACTCGATCGCGAGACCGTCGGGGAGCTGGTGGAGCAGCTTTCCGGCCGCGGCGTCCGCATCATGGGGCTGACCGGCGTCGATCCCTCTTGGGCGTGCGACGACCTGCCGCCGATTCTCACCAATGGCCGCTCTATCCTCGCCGAGGAGGCGCCCGCCGAGGGTGGCGAGGATGCGCCGAGCCTGACGCCGAGCGAGCGCGCCGCCTTCGACGAGATCGCCCAGGCGCTCGCCGGCGGCGCCGAGGAGCAGACGCACGAGCCCGAGCGCAGCGCCGCGCCGCTCATCGTCGACACGGCGGTGCGCTCGGGTCAGTCGATCTTCCATCCCGATGGCGATGTGATCGTCATCGGCTCGGTCTCCTCCGGCGCCGATATCGTCGCGGGCGGCTCGGTCCATGTCTATGGAACGGTGCGCGGCCGAATCATGGCCGGCGCCTATGGCGATTCGCGCGCGCGCATTTTCTGCCGCCGCCTCGAGGCGGAGCTTCTCGCTGTCGGGGGCTTCTATATGACGGCCGACGAAATTCGAGACGATGTGCGTGGACGCGCGGTTCACGCAAGGCTCGAGGACGAAACGATCAAGATCACAAAGCTCGACTGAGAGGGACGGTAAAAAATGCCCAAGATATTGGTCGTCACTTCCGGCAAAGGGGGCGTCGGCAAAACGACGTCGACCGCCGCGCTCGGCGCGGCGCTGGCTCAGTCGAATCAGAAGGTCGCGGTCGTCGATTTCGACGTCGGCCTGCGCAATCTCGATCTCGTCATGGGCGCGGAGCGGCGGGTCGTCTATGACCTCATCAATGTCGCGCAGGGCGACGCCAAGCTGCATCAGGCGCTCATTCGCGATAAGCGGCTCGACAATCTCTATCTGCTTCCGGCCTCCCAGACCCGCGACAAGGACGCGCTCACCGAGGAGGGCGTGCGCCGCGTCATCGACGAATTGCGCGAGCGCTTCGACTGGATCGTCTGCGACAGCCCGGCGGGCATAGAGCGCGGGGCGACGCTCGCCATGCGCTTCGCCGATGTGGCCGTCGTCGTCGCCAATCCGGAAGTCTCCTCGGTGCGCGATTCGGATCGCATCATCGGTCTGCTCGACGCCAAGACCGAGATCGCCGAAAAGGGCGGCCGCATGGAGAAGCATCTGCTGCTGACGCGCTACGACGCCGGCCGCGCCGCGCGCGGCGAGATGCTGAATGTCGACGACGTGCTGGAAATTCTGTCGATCCCGCTGCTCGGAATCATTCCCGAGAGCGAGGATGTCCTGCGCGCCTCCAATGTCGGGTCTCCGGTCACGCTCCACAGCGGCACGAGCGCGCCGTCGCGCGCCTACGCCGATGCGGCGCGGCGCCTCTGCGGCGCCGAGGTGCCGATGGACATACCGTCCGACAAAAAGGGACTTCTCGTCAGATTGTTTGGTCGGAGGGCGGCATGAAGCTGTTCAACTTTTTCAATCGCCGCGCATCTGCGCCGGTCGCGCGCGAGCGTCTGCAGATTCTCCTCGCGCATGAGCGCGCGTCCGTGTCCAATTCCAATCTCGTCGCTCTCTTGCACAGAGAGGTGCTCGCCGCCGTCTCCAAGCACATAGAGATCGACCCGGACAAGGTAGAGGTCAAGCTGCGTGAGGGCGACGACATGTCGCTGCTCGAGATCGATATAGAGATTTCCGCGAGCGCCTCGGCGCGCGAGGCGATCGCCGACGCCGCGGCGTGAGGCGCGAGACGACGCGAGCGGCGGCGATCGGCCGCTCGCATCACGTAATCATCGCGAATTGACGCGCGCCTCTCTCGTCGCCTAAGCCTCCTCGCATCGACGTCGAAAGACGTCCGCGACGAGCGGAGGAGGCGATGGCGGTCTCGACCACAAGGGCGCGCGCATTGCGTCTCTCAGGCGTCGTTCTCGTCAATGTGGCGTTGGCGATCGGCCTGCTCGCGGCGACGGAATTCATTCTCCATCGCGTCTATAATTGGACCAATCCTTTCCTCGATCACGGCGAGAATGCGCTGCGGTCGCGCGATCCCGTCTTCACCCATACGCTGCGCCCCAATTTCGACGGCTATGACGTGTGGGGGCCGCACACGCCGCGCATATTCACCAATTCGCTCGGCTTCAAGGATGCGGCGGCGCGCAGCGTTCCCGCGAGCTCCGATCGTCAGCGGATCGTCTTCATCGGCGATTCCTTCACCGAGGGCGTCGGTCTGCCTTATGAGCAGACTTTCGTCGGCCGCTTCGCGCAGGCTTTTCCCGAGATCGACGTGCTGAACGCCGGCGTCTCGAGCTATGCGCCCTCCGCCTATTACGAGAAGCTGAAATTTTATCTCGACAAGGGACTGAAATTCGACGAGGCGATCGTCTACATCGATATTTCCGACATTCAAGACGAGGCCATCTCCTATCGCTATGACGATAACGGCGTCTTGGAGCTCGGCGTCTTCACGCCAAATCCAGAAAAATGTCTGCCGAGCGCCTATCAGCTGCTGCCGCGCTCGCCGCCAGGGTGGCTGGAGAAACGATCCTTCGTCGCCGAATTCGTTTCCAATCTCTTATTCGTCAAGAAAGCCAATGCGGCGAACGCCAGCGCCAGCCTATCGGAGCTGATGTGGCCGGGGCGCGTCTATAGCCGCGATTGGAGCCGCGCCTCCTGGACCTTCGACGATGCGGCGAGCTGCTATGGCGATGCAGGCGTGGCCGGCGGCGTGCGCAAGGCGCTGCAGCAGATGGATCGTGTTCACGAGCTGCTGGCGGCGCGCGGAATAGCGCTCTCGGTCGGCGTCTATCCCTGGCCGCATCAGCTTCTCTACGATGTCGAGAATTCGCGTCAGGCGCAAATCTGGCGCGATTGGTGCGCCGGAAAATGCAAGCGCGTCTTCGATCATTTTCCCGCCTTCTTCCAATATAAGGGCGGGCATGCGGATTATGTGCGCGATCTGTATTTCTGGGCCGATGTGCATTTCAACGCCGAGGGCAACCGCCTGCTCGCCGCGGATCTCATAGAGAAATATCGTCGCCGATGAGGCGTCAGGACCCCAAGGCCAGTCCGCCCATCATCAGTCCGAGCGCGGCGAGCCAGCTGCCGAGCGCGCGAATGGCGATAGAGCGCCATGCGCGCGCATCGGCCGTCTCGCCGCGAAATGCGAGTGTCGCCGCCGACACCAGCGTGACGACCACATAGCCGGCGATGGAAAGGCCGGCGACGAATAGCAGGCGATTGGTCTCCGGCCCGATAGCGGCGGCGTTGGCCGCGCCGCGCATCGCGGCGAGAGCCAATGCGAGCCCGCCCAATGCAACGGCGGGAACGCGCAGCTCCGACGCCAGCAACGCGCCGAGCAGCACCAGAGCGCCGGCGGCGAGCAGCGCGCCTTCCGACGTCGCATTCAGCGCCATTGCGCTCGTCACTCCGGCGGCGAGGCCGAAGGGGAAAAGCAGCAGCAGCGGCCGCGCTTTCGATGCGCCGAGCGATCCGGCGAGCATGCCCAATGCGACCCAGAGCGTCACATCCTTCAGATCGGTGAGAGGATGCGCCGCGCCGGCGTAGAAATCGCCGAGCCGCGCGCCGATGATATGCGCCTTCGCGCTCGTCCCCGGGAGCAGTAGGAAAAGCGCGCCGACGCCGGCCTGTCGCGAGCGGCTGATCATCCTGCGACGCCCGCGCCGATGAACAGAAAATAGCCGCCGAGCAGCGCGATCGTCGCGCCGAGGCCTTGGATGACGCGCGCGCCGAGCGGCCATCGCGATAGGGCGCCGATGAGGATTCCAAATCCGTGCAAAAGCCCGGTGGCGGTGACGAAGCCGACGCCATAGGCCATTGGGTCGGCGGCGCCGGGCAGCTCGGCGCCATGCGCATGGCCGTGGAATATTGCGAAGAGCGCGACGATGAGCGCGGCGACGACGACAGGCGGCCGGAGGCGCATCGCGACGGCGGCGCCGAGAAGAAGCGCCGAGAGCGCGATCATCATTTCAGGCGCCGGCAAGGCAATGTGCAGAACGCCGAGCACGCCGCCCAAAGCCATGACGAGAGGAAAGGCGATGGGCAGCAGAAAGATCGCCGGCGCGCCGAGCTGCGCGCCCCAAAGACCCACGGCGATCATTGCGACGAGATGATCTGCGCCCGTCAACGGATGCAGAAATCCGCTGGCGAGGCCGCCCGCCACGCCTTCGCCGTCATGCGCGAGAGCGGGCGAAGCGAGCGCGACGCTGGCGAGAACAGCGGTAACGAAGAGGCGGAGGCGAGACGACATGGGCAGAGCGCTCCTCAATCGATCGCAAGCACGCGAAGAAGGCGACCGATGAACCAGAAGGCCGCGACCGAGCCGATCGCATAGCCGGGAAGAAGATCGCGCGAGCCGGGGAGAACGGCGCCGAGGCGGCGATGCGCCCAGATGAGCGCGAGAGTGAGAAGCACGAAGGCGAGCTGTCCGATCTCGACGCCGATATTGAAGAAAGCGAGCGCCGCCGGCAGCAATCGCTTTTCGATGCCGAGCCCGGCGAGCGCGCTCGCGAAGCCGATTCCGTGAACGAGGCCGAAGCCGCCCGCGACCGCCCAAGGATAGCGGGCCGTCAATCCCGCTTCGCCGCGCCGCTGCTTCACGATCTCGACGCCGACAAAGACGATGCTGAGCGCGATGCAGGCGTTGAGCGGCCGCTCCGGCACGCCGATCACGCCGAAGGCCGCCGCCGCGAGCGATATGCTGTGCCCGATGGTGAAAGCGGTGATCGTCGTAACGAGCCGCCGGCCGACGCCGACGATCCAGATCAGTCCGAAAACGAAGAGAAGATGATCGGCGCCGAGCAATATATGGTCGACGCCGTAATTCAGATAGGTCGCGCCGAGCGTTATCCAGCTCTCGAGCGTCGGCGCCTCGGGGCCGAGAATCGACACGGTCGGATTGGCGGATGTGATGGTGTAGCTGCGCGTCTCGCCTTGCAGCGGGATGATCTTGATCAGCGCTGCAGACATGCGCGAGCCGAGATTGCCGATCGTCATCGCGCCGACGAGGCCCTTTGCGCCGCATTCGAGCTGCGGCATGCTCAGAAAGCAATGCGGCGGCGCGCGCAGATCGACGCGCGCGGCGCCGATCGTCGGCTCCATTGTCCAGCGGCCGACATAGGCGCCCTGCCGCACCTCGCGCAATTCCAGAACGCCGAGCGATGATTCATGCGCCAGCAGCGCGGCGGGCGCGAGCAGCGTCGCCGCGACGATCCATGCCGCGAGCAGTCGCATCGCTCGTCTCACGGCTCCATCCGCACGGTGTAGGAGGCCTTCAGCCGGTTGACCGCTTCCCATGCGCGCGAACGCGTCTCATCGACGCGCCATTGCCGCAAGACCTCGTCCCGTACATCCTCGAAATGCGCGGGATCGCTGGGACGGCGCGAGTCGAGGCGGACGATGTGCCAGCCTTCTTTCGATTGGAGCTTGGCCCAAGTTCCTTGCGGCAGCGCGAGCAGATCGTCGCGAAATTTCTCGCCGAAGGCGGGCGCGAGGCTGGTGACGGGGCGCGCGAGAATGGCGCGCGTGCGCTCGCGAAGCTCCTCCGATTCATGGCCGGCCGAGATGTCCTCGAGCCAATGTGTGGCCTCGGCGGAATCGGCGGCGGGCGTGAGATAGAATCCCACACGCTCCGGCTCGTCGAAGCGTTCGTGATTTTGCTCGAACCAGGCGCGCAATCGCTCCTCGCTCGGCTGCGGCAGCTTGATCTGATCGAAGATGAGCAGTTGCAGCTTATAGGCGATGCGGTCGCGGATCATGTCGTCGCCGCGATCGACGCCGAGCGACTTGCCTTCGCGATAGAGAATCTCGCTCGCCACCCAGCTGTCGATCATCGTCTGCAGCTGCGCGTCCGAGGGGGCGCGCGCTTTGTCCTCGTCGAAATTATCGATGAAGGATTGGCGCAGCGCCTTGCTCACCGTGATGACGCGCTCGTCCTTGGGCGGGGGATGCAGCGCGGCGTCGGCGGCGAAGACGAGCGCGCCGATCGCCAGAAAATGCAGGAGAGGCTCGCTTCGAAGGCGCTGCGCCGAAGCGCGGCCCGCCGACGCCGCATCGCCGAGCCGACTCCGAAGGAGAGCGAAGGAGAGGGACTTCACCATCGAGCCCATATGCTTTTCGAGTGCGTCACAAGGGCAGCCTTATGCATCGGCGCATGCCTTTTGTCATCTGCGCCATGATGAAAAAAGCGTGTTTCAGCAAGAATAAAAGCGCGTCCTTGTAATGAAACAGTCACAAGACTGTCGTTGTCGTTCTTCCATATTCCGCGCGCCGATGCGTCGCTCGACGCCGGGGGGCTCGTCTAGGTTTTTGCGGGGGATTGGCATGCACCGTTCGAAATCTGCCGTTTTGTTGACTGCTGCGTCTGTCTCGCTCGCTTTGGGTCAATCGGCGTCCGCCGGGGGATACGGCGAGGAGTCGCGCAAGCATAATCCATATGTCGCAGGCGACATGCACAACCACAACACCTGCACCGACGGGTCTGTCGCTGCGGGCTACACGATCGATCGCGCGGTCGGAACCGGTCAGGCCGCCGCCGGCGGAACCAATTTCGATCTCGATTGGTTCACGCTCGGCAATCATGGCGGCTCGGGCAATCGCGATTGCCGCTTCGCCGACACCAGCGCCAATATTCCGGGCGAGACGACCACCACTTGGTCGCAAACCCTCGGCCAGACGATTCAGGGCATCACCATCACCGGCCTGAAAGGCTCGGCGAATGGCTCGAACATGTGGCGCTGGCAGTCGATCGGCGAGGTCGAATATCCGATCATCGTCAATCGTTCCGCGCAATATGACAAGGTGCTCGTCGAAGGTCTCGAATGGATCGTTCCGGGCCATGAGCATACGGATGTGGCGGTGATCGCCGGCCAGCATCCGCGTCATGGCGGCGACGCCGACAAGATGGCGGAGTTCGAGTTTCGCTTCGACCGCGCCGACACCGACAGCATCGGCCCGGTCGACGTCAGCAATAATCCGCTGTGGCCCGGCAAGGACAATGTCAACAATGCAGGAACCGCCGGCCATGGAAAGGCGCTGGAAGGCGTCAAATGGCTGCAGGCGAACTACCCGCTGCAGTCCTACGCCATCCCGACGCATACGGAGCGCCAGGGGCCGTTCTCAGCGACGGCCAGCAAAGGTTACAATATCGAGCATTTCCGCGACTTCAACAATGCGGCCCCGACGGTCGCTTTCGGCATCGAGTCTCCCGGCCATATGGCGGAAGGCGGCTTGACCGGCGGCTCGGGCTCCTATGGCTCCGGCGCGGTCGGCGGCGGCACTTACGGCATGGTCGGCGTCTATACGGCGAAGGTCGGCGGACTCTGGGACGGCCTGCTCGCGGAAGGCCGCAACTTCTTCATGTTCATCAGCTCGGACTGGCATAGCCGCGGCGCTTTCGGCGCGCGTGATCGCTACACCACGGCGGACTTCATTCCGGGCGAATATACGAAGCTCTATGTCCCGCATACGGGCGGCTTCCGCAATCAGTCGATCATCGACGGCATGCGCTCCGGCAACAGCTATTCGGTGAATGGCGATGTCATCGGACCGGACTTCGAGTTCCGCGCCAGCGCGCATGGCCAGTGGAAGACAATGGGCGAGACGATCGTCGCGCATCCCGGCGAGAAGATCGTGCTCGAAGTCGAGCTGACCGTTCCGGCGACGAACAACAGCCCTTATAGCTTCGACAATCCTCTGCTGGCGCAGATCGGCCAGCATCAGCCGCTGAACAAGCCGTCGATCGATCACATCGATCTCATCACCGGCAAGATCACCGGCGTCGTGTCGCCGAGCGCGCCCAATTACGCCGTGGCCAACGCCGCTGGCGTCGCCGGCGCGTCGATCGTCTATAATCCCACCGCGGCGATCGCCAAGCAGATCAATTGGCGGAACATGAAGGTCAAGAAGCAGCGCGACGGCTCGACGCGCCTCTCCTTCGAGACCACATTCACCATGGGATCGGAGCCGGGCTATATTCGCGCGCGCGGCACCAATATTCCGGTCGCGACCCCCAATGTGACGGATAGCGCCGGCAATCCGCTGCTCGACGCCAATAATGCGGCGGTCAGCTGCACGGACAGCTCCTGCCCGGCGCATCTCGAATCCGTCAATGGCGTCAAGAAAGTGACCCATGACGTGCAGGCTTGGTCGAATCTCTGGTTCTATGGGAACCCGATTTTCCTGCGTCCCGTCGGCTCGCCGAAGCTGCTCGTCGAGCAGAACGCCGAGCTCGCGCGGCGTCTCGCTTTCCAGCACGGTTTCGATCGCTGGCGTGAGGAGCACGCCGAGCGGGAACACGCCGAGCGCCATTGATCGCGCTTTTTTAGCGTAGCTTAAACGCCGGCGGCGATTTATCGTCGCCGGCTTTCTCGTTTTGCGGGTTGTTCGACGATGCGGCTTCTGCTTGTTTTCATGGCGAACATTTTCGTTTGCGCGGCCTTGCTGCTCGCAGCGCGGCGGGAGCCGCCCGCGACGCCGAGCGCGCCCGCCGCGCCCGCCGCTGCGGCCATCGAGACGACAGCGTCGGAGGACGCCGAGCCGACCCGAGAGGATTGCGTCGCCGCAGTGGATAAGGCGCAGGCGCTCGCCAATGCTCTGCCGAAGGAGCATCCCTCGCGCTACTTTGCGGAGCGCCATCTGCATCAGTCGATGGCCGAGGCCGGCAATGGCGAGTTCGACGACTGCCTCTATTGGGCGGCGGCGGCGTTCGATGAGGTGCGCGAGCTGCGGCATCAGCTGCAGCCGGGGGAAACGCTCGGCGTGCTGCGACCGGACGAGACGCCCGCCGCGCCGGCGCCCGTTCCGAGCGCGGAGAAGAAGCCCATGCGCGACAAAGCGCGAAAATAGGCCGAGGATGGAAGATGGATCAGATCGAGCCGCTTTTTCCCATTCCGCTCATGCGCTGTCCCGGCCTTTTGGACGCGGCGCTCGTCGAGGCCGCCGTCGAAGCGATCGGCAATGCGCGCATAGAGAAAAACCTTCGCTCGGAGCAGCTGTTTCATACGGAGATCGCCGACCCACGCAGCGACGAGCTGTTCCGTCGCATGTCGGATCTCGCCATTCCCAAGCTCGTCGATTTCGGCGGGCTCCTCTTCGGAGAGCGGCTGGAATGGATGGTCAAGGAAATGTGGACCAATGTTCTCGAGCCCGGCGGCAGTCAGGCGCTGCATTCGCACGCCAACAGCTTCGCCTCGGGCGTCTTCTATCTCACGCCCTCGCATCCCGGCAGCCGCACCGCTTTCGTGCGGCCGCCCGGCGGATTCGAGTTCAATTTTCGGCATCACACGCGCTCTGCGGCGATGGGGCCGTTCAATGCCGGAAAATATGTGGTTCCCGAGGCGGAGCCGGGCGATCTCATTCTCTTTCCGAGCTATCTCTATCACGAGGTGCCGCGGAATCAGGGCGGCGTGCGCGTGACGGTCGCCTTCAACGCGATCCCCGATCGTCTCGACTGCTGGGGCTATCAGATCAAATTCGCTCCGTGAGAATGGCGCGCGTTCATTCGCCGCCGTTCTCGCGCGTCATTGTTTCGCGCGCCTTGCGTCTTTGCGGCGCGGCCTCGTCGATCGCCTGCAGTAGACGCGCCGCCTCTTCGCCGCTCGACGCCACGAGCGATCGCGCCATGGAGATCAGCGGCGCATAGGCGGGATCGAATTCCGGGCTGATACGAAGCGTCTCCAGCAATCCCGGCGCGGCGGCGTCGACGAGCGCGCGGCCGCGCGGATCGCCGGGCAGAGCGGCGCCGACCTCGAGGAAGTGGTTTCGTGCGCGCCAATAGGCGGCGAGGCGCTGCGCGAGAGCGTCGTCCTCGCGCGCGAGCTCTGCGGCGTCGGGCGTCATCTCGCGCATGACGGCGAGCAGAGTTGTCCAGGGCGGCGCCGTCAGCGCGCGAACATTGCGGCGCGCGTCGAAGGTCACGAAAGGCGCATCATCGACATTGAGCGGTCCAGAGCCGGCGAAAGCCGCGAGCGCATGCGGGCCGCCGGCGTATTGGCCGAGCAGATCGATCGGCGCGGCGAAGCCGAGCGGCCTCACGACTGCGGCCATCGCAGGCTCGTTCAGTCGCGCGGCAAGAGCGTCTATGTCGAGAGGCGCATCGTCGCTGCGTCCGACGAGCGCGAGCATGGGCGTGCGCACGCTGTAATGATTGAGCCAGGCGGAGGCGCCGGGATAGACGGCGCGAAAGCTGCGAATGATCGCGCGCAGGGACGGCAGATCGAGCTGATAGAGCGGCAGCCATTGGCAGAAGAGACCGCCGGGCGCGAGCCGCTCGCGCGTCGCCGCGAAATGCTCCACCGTGTAGAGCGCGCCGCTTCCATCCAGCGCCGGATGAAACAGATCGGCGACGATCACGTCATATTTCGCGCGATCGGCGAGAATGTAGCGGCGGGCGTCGGCGACATGCACTTTCGGCTCTAGCGAGCGCGTTTCATCGGCGAACCATGGCAGGAGCGCCACGACCTCCGGCGACAGCTCGACGCCCTGCGCCTCGACGCCGGGCGTCATGGCGCCGCCGATGAGAGTGGCTCCGGTCCCGACGCCGAGGAAGAGCGCTTTGCGCGGCTCCGGATGCAGCAGCAGCGGCAGCATGGCCTGCCGAAAGTCGGAGCGCACCGAACTGGTGCCGCCCATGCGAAAATGGCCGTTGACGTCGAGATAGCGCACGCTGGCGGCGTCGACGACGACGCTGGCGGTGACAGTCGGTCCGTCGAGCGTCGCCAGAACGCGTCCGCCTTGCGGCGCGCGGATGAAGTTGGGCGCGGCGAGGGCGAACAGCAGAGCGCCGGCGAGCATCGGCGCCGCCATGGGCGCGAGCGATGTGAGTCGGGGACGCAGCAGTAGCAGATAGCCGAGCGCGATCGGTATGGTCGCGCGCCATGCGCCGAATGTCGGTATGAGAAATTGCGCCGTCACAAAGGGCGCGAGCGCGGCGCCGAGACTGTTGACGCCGACCGCGAAACCGAGAGAGCCGCGCAAATCCTGCGCCTTCTGCGCCAAATGGCCGAATAGCGCGCCCATGGCGATGGAGGGCAAGGCGAAAAGCGCGAAGGCGGCGAGGAGCTCGCCGGCGGCGCCGAATCCGCTGGCGCTTTCGGCGGCGTGCAGCACGCTCGGCGCGAGCGCCGTCGTCGAAAGGCAGGCGGCGGCTGTGGCGGCGAGCAGCCAGCCTATGCTGGCGTCGCCGAAGCGCCGTCCGAATTTCTGCCACGCCAAGCCGCCGACGGCGGAGCCGAGAAGATAGGCGGCGAGCAGGCTGGCGAATGTGTAGACGGTGTCCTCGAGGACTTGCGCGGCGAGTCGCACGATCGTCATCTCGAAGGCGATGCCGAGAAAGCCGGTCGCGAAAAGAGCGCAGAGCAGGCGCGTGGCGGTCGCGCGCGGCATGCGGGGGGAGGGGCTCGGCTCCACCCTTCTCTGCAGCGCGACGGCGCCGATCGCGCAGGCGGCGTTCACGCAGGCGAGAACGAGCAATGTTCGTGACAGGCCGAGCTGCGGCATCAGCGCGAAGGCCGAAGCAAGCGCGCCGAGCACCGCGCCCGCCGTATTGGCGCCATAGACGCCGGCGGAGACGCGCGCATCGCCCGACAGCGCCTTGGTCATGCGCGCGAGCGCGGTCAGCGTTCCGCCCATCGCTGTCGTCGCGGGAAGCAGCAGCAAGGCCGGCAGGGCGAAGCCGAAGGCCCATAGCGCGGCGGGGGAGGGGTCGACGCCGAGCAGCGCTGGCGCTAGGTGCGCCGCCTGCTCGAGGACGAGGACGCTCGCCGCGCCCCAGAGTCCTATGGCCGCTTCCAGCAGCGCATAGGCGAGAAAGGGCGAAGGCGTGTTGCGGATGAACCCGTCGAGGAGGAAGGCGCCGAGGGCGAGGCCGGCGAAAAATCCGGCGATCACGCCGAGCACGGCCATCATCTCGGAGCCGACGACGAGGCTCGCCATGCGAGTCCAGACGATCTCATAGCCGAGACCGGCGAAGCCTGATGCGACGGTGATCGCGATCAGCGCCGTGAGCTCGATCCGCGCCCGGCGCGCCGGATCGATATAAGTCCGCATCGTCTCATCATCCGTGAAGCCGCGAAACTTCCCGCCTATCGCGGCTTCGATACGGTTTGATGACGATCAGCGTAGCGACAGCAGATGGCCGCGGGTCATGCGCTCGATCAGCAGGCTCACGAAAATCATGCCGACGCCGAACTCGAGCACATAGGCGCGGTCCAGGAACCCGGCGCCCACGCCGTCGTAGTACGCGTAGCGCATCCATTCGATCGATTGCGCGATCGGATTATAGGATTGCATCGTGCGATAGGGCTCCGGCAGATTGTCCGGCAGAAAAACGGTGCCCGAAGCGAACCAGAGCAAAATGCGGAGCAGCGAGAACATCAGCGCCCACATCGGCATGGCGAGAGCCAGCGTGCCGTTGAAGAATCCAATGCCGACGCCCAATATGATCGCGGCGGCATAGGCGAGCGCCGCCTGCTCTATGTCGCGCGGCGCCAAATTCTCGCCGAACGCCGATCCGAGGATGAGCAAGATCAGCACGACGGTGCAGGAGGAGAGGATTTCGAGCAGAATGCTGGAGATCAGCGCGTCCATCACCTTGACTTCTGGAAAGGCGAAGAGAGGTCGGCTCTGAAGGACTGACATCATCATGAAGGTGGAGAGATAGGCCTGTACTTGAAAAGGCACAGCGCCGGTCGCCACGAAAAGCAGGGTGCTCTCTCCAACGGGAGCCATGCGGGAATTGAAAACAAAGAGCAGGATGATAACCAGCGTATGCACGAGCGGCCAAGCGATCGCGACCAGATAGCCGAGGCCATGACCGAAGAAGCGCGTGCGAATATTGCGCAGCATCAAGGCGAACAGCACGAGGCGCTGGCGCCGAAACGCGTCCCGAAACTCCGATGTCGCGCTCTGCGTGGCGTACATGGGCTGCCTCCACTCGGGTTTGGCGATCTCCCGGCCGGAGCGCGCGGATCAGGGGCGAAGGATATCGCCTCGAATAGGTTTCGAATATGGCGCCCGTGCGGCGCGGAAGCGCGATCGAGCCCGGCGTTCCAGCAGATCGATTCGATATCGCAATCCTCGGGCCGCGGCAAGATTGGCCGGGCCGGCGCCGCGAAACGCGGAGCTTCTTGATCCGCCGGCGGCTTTCACCTAATAGAATTGCCGGACGTCAGCGCGTTTCGCATTGGCGGTCTCTTTGCGGAATGGGGCGTTTCGATGCGCGGAGCCGCGAGCGTCATATCGATCTGCGCCCTTACGCTCGGCGCGCCCTGCTTTGCGGCGCCGTCCGGCGTCAGCGTGGAGCCGGAGGCGCTCGCGCATTATTCCTATTGCGTCAACGAGGCGAAGGACCGCAGCTTCGTCTATGTCCTGTCGCGCCAGATCCTCTATCGCTGTCACGGCGACGTCGCCATCTCCTATTTCAACTATCTCGGCCATCGTCATGTCCTGGAGCGGCGTCTCGAGGACGAGACCGGCGTCTATCTGTTTCGAATGATCAGCGGCGTTGGACGATGCTGGACCAAGATTCTCGACGAAGCGCGTCTTCCCGTCTCGGCCTTCGGCTGCGAGATCTACGTCGATATTTGAACGTTCCGGCGCGCCGCCGCGCTGCGCTCGTCGAGACGGCCATCCGGGCGGCGACTGCGCGCGGGGAGGGGCGCGCGCTGGCGCATGTCGTCTGGATCGCGCTCGCCGCTCTCGCCTTCGCCTTTCTCGATCTCGCGCAGCTCGGATATTGGGCGGCGCCGACGCTGGTTCTATTCGCCGCGCTGGCTTTCGCCTCTGTCTTCGACGCGCGCTTCCTCATCATTCCCGATGGGCCGCTGATCGTCCTGCTGCTGCTCGGCCTCGCACTGCTGCCGTCCGATGGCGAAGAGGCGGCGCTGCGTCTCGCGGGCGCGGCGGGCGGCTATGCGACTCTGCGGGCGATCGATATGTCCTATCGGCTGCTGCGGGGGCGCGCCGGGCTCGGCCTCGCGGACGCGCATCTGCTGGGCCTCGCGGGCCTGTGGCTGGGGCCGGCGGCTCTGCCCGGCTGCCTGCTCATAGCGGTGGTCTCGGCCTTCCTCTCGGCGCTGATTGCGGCGCGTGACGGCGCGCTCGGCCATATGGCGCAGCCCATCCCCTTCGGTCCGCATCTCGCGCTCGGCTTTTGGCTCTGCTGGAGCCTCGGGCCGCTGGAGGCCGCTCAGAGCGGGTTTTGACGAATGCGCACGGTGAAGGAGGCGTCGATGCGCTTGCCGCGGCGTGTTCCCGCCAGCCGCACTGCGATGAGCTTCGGCGGCGTGTCGCGACCCACCCACTCATGGGTCCAGACGGGTGGAGCATTGGGCTCCGGCGCGCCGAAATAGGAAAGCTCGAAGGTGGCGAGGCCGCGCAGCGCGGTGGCGGAGCGCGACCGGCCGCCGCCGCCGAACCAGGCCTCCTGCCGCAGCACCCCGGAGCGCACGTCCAGATCGTCGCCGGAGGCGGAAATCTCGGTCAGCGCCAGGCCGCCCCAATCCGCGCCGCCATCGCTCGTCGTCACCAGGCGAATGCGGTTCGCGCGGCCTTCGAAGGCGACCGTCGGTCGGCCGTCCCGCCTGTCCAGCTGAACGGGAAAGGCGCGGGACAAGATCGCCTCCAGCGCGCCGGCGGCCTCCTCCACCTCCTGCACGCCTTCATAATCACGGCCGGTCTCCCAGACGCGCTTGCCGAGCCGAAAGCCGCCGGCGATGGTCCCGACGATCAGCGACATCAGCGCGATGGAGAGCAGCGCCTCGATCAGGGTGAAGCCGCGGGCGCGGCGCGGAATTCTCATCGCGCCGGCCGATTTGCGTCGATTTTGACCGTGCGCAGCGTCAGCGCGTCGCCGGGGGCGGCGTCGCCCGGTCGGCGTATGGCGAGCGCCACGGGGCAGGCGACGATCTCGCCGAGACCGCCGGGGTCGGCGGACGAGCGGCACGGGCCGACCGAAAGGCTCCAGACGAGTCCGTCCGCATAGCGCCCGGCGCTTTCGCCCATGGTGAGCGGCGCCGCGACGCCCAGCGCCTCCAGCTGCGAGCGTCCCTGACGCGCCGCGCGCAGCAGGAAATCGCCGCGGCTCTCATTGCGGGCGCCGAAGCCCACGCCCTGCAGCAGACCGCCCAGCACCAGCGCGAGGATCAGAAAGGCCGCCAGCGCCTCGATCAGCGCGAAGCCGCGCCGCGCTAATGGAAGGCGCATCGCGTCGCTCCGGTGAGCCAATTGACGTCGATCTCCGCGCGCGCGCCGGCGACGCCGATCGTCAGCCCGCCGCCCGAGGAGCCGCCATCGGGGAAAAAGGCGATGGCCCCTCGCGAGGGCTCCGTCCGTTCGCGCGCCGAAACGGCCAGCTCTATGGCGGCGTCCTCCGGCAGCGCCGTCTCGGCGACGGCGGGGGAGAAGAAGGCTTTGCGCCGCAGATCGATCGTCATCGCCTGCTCGCTCGCGGTGGCGATGGCGCGCATGCGCGTCGCGCGCAGTCCAGCGCAGAGCGCGCGCGTCGCGCTTTCGACGCGTAGACGCGGCGACGGCCGGCGCGCGAATTGGCCCGCCATTCCGGCGAGCAGCGCGACGATCAGCAGAATGGCGAGCGTCTCCAGCAAGGAGAAGCCGCGCCGGCGCCGCGCGCTGCGCGTCACAGGCGGCCTCATCGCAGAGCGAGATCATTGATGCCGAGAACGGCGTCCATCACGGTCATCACCAGCCCGCCGACGACGGCGGCGATGAAGATGGTGAGGGTCGGCGTGATGAGGCCGACGGCGCGCTCGAGGCTGCGCTGCGTCTGCCGCTCGAACATGGCCGCGAGGCGCAGCAGCATGTCGTCGAGCCGCCCCGCCTCCTCGCCGATGCGCGCCATTGTCGCCGTCGTCGGCGGCAGGCGCTCGACCCGCTCCAGCGCGGAGCTCAGCGCGCCGCCGCCGCGCACGGCCTCGATCACCTTGACCAGCTCCGCCGAGAAATAGCGATCCGACAGCACGGCGCGCGCGCTTTCTAGGCCTTGCAGCAGCGGCACGCCGGCCTTCAGCGAGGAGCCGAGCGTGTAGGCGAAGCGCGCCGTCTGCAATTTGGCGCTCAGCGGCCCGGCATAGGGCAGAGCGAGCAGCGCGCGATCGAAGCGCACGCCGAATTCCGGGCTCGCCGCCGCATATCGGCGCAGCGAGACGATGAGCGCGATGAGGAGCGCGAGCGCGCCGACGGCCCATCGCCAATGCGCCGCGACATCGATGACGAATTGCAGGCCCGCCGGCATGGGCTGGCCGCTGTCGACGAAGATCGGCGCGATATTGGGGACGAGCGCGCTCAGCACCACAGCCGTGGAGACGATGGCCAGCACGATCAGCAGAGCCGGATAGACGAGCCCGCTCTGAATGCGCGCGCGCATCTCGAGGCGGCGCTCCAATATATCGGCCATATCGCCGAGCGCCTGCGCAGCGGCGCCCATGGTCTCGCCGGCGCGCACGATGTTGATGTAATCGGGGCCGAAGAGATCGGCGCGCGTCGCCAGCGCGTCGGAGAGAGATGCGCCATCGACGACGCGCCGCAATATCTCATCCGCCAGCGCCCGCAAGGCCGGCGTCGCGCTCTGCGTCGCCAGCAGGCGCAGGCTGTGGTCGAGCGGCACATCGGCCTGCTCCAGCGTCGCGAACTCGCGCGTGAAGGAGGCGATGTCGGCGGGAGAGGGCTTGCGCGCGCCGAGTTGCAGAGACAGCAGCGAGCCCTTGGCGCCGGCGCGCGTCTCGCGCAGCGAGAGCGGCGTGAGCCCGCGTCGCCACAATGCGTCCTCGGCGTCCTCGCTGGAGCGCGCTTCTATGTCGCCCTCGATCAGATCGCCGATCGACGAATAGGCGCGATAGCGAAAATTGGACATGTCAATCGACCTGCGTCACGCGCAGCACTTCGTCGACGCTGGTCTCGCCGCGCCAGGCCTTGCCCATGCCGCATTGATACATCGTCGTCATGCCGGCTTCGCGCGCCGCCGCCGCCATCGTGGCCTCGGGCGCCGCCTCGCAGACGAGCCGTCGCATGGGCTCGGTCATGATGAGCATTTCCGCGATGGTCGAGCGGCCGGCATAGCCCGTGTGGCGGCAGGCGGGACAGCCGACCGGCTGCCTGAGCCGCTCCGGCTCGCGCGTGAAGCCTTCGCCGGCGAGGCGGCTGCGCCAGCTCGCGCGCTCCGGCAGTGGGGTGCTGCAGGATGGGCAGAGACGCCGCACCAGACGTTGCGCCATGATCGCCTTCACTGTCGAGGCGATGAGATAGGGCTCGACGCCCATGTCGATGAGGCGCGTGATCGAGCCCACCGCGCTATTGGTGTGCAGGGTCGAGAAGACGAGATGGCCGGTCAATGACGATTGTATGGCGATCTTCGCCGTCTCGGCGTCGCGTATCTCGCCGATCATGATGATATCCGGATCCTGGCGCAGCATGGCGCGCAGGCTGCTCGGAAAATCGAGGCCGATGGCCGGCTGCACCTGCACCTGATTGACGCCGGCGAGCTGATATTCGATCGGGTCCTCGACGGTGAACACCTTCACTTCCGGATTGGCCAGCTCCTTGAGCGCCGTGTACAGCGTCGTCGTCTTGCCGCTGCCGGTCGGGCCGGTGACGAGCGCGATTCCATTGGGGCTGCGCATCACCTTGCGCAGCGAGGCGATGACGCCGGGATCGAAGCCGAGAGCCTCGAAATCGAGCGCCACTTGGCTGCGGTCGAGAATGCGCAGCACGATGCTCTCGCCATGCGCGGTCGGAATGGTGGAGACGCGAAAATCGATATCGACGCCGCGCACGGCGAGCTTTATGCGCCCGTCCTGCGGCAATCGCCGCTCGGCGATATCGAGCCGCGCCATGATTTTTATGCGCGAGGTGATGGCCGCTTTGAGTCCCGGCGGCAATGTGTCGACCGTGCGCAGCGCGCCGTCGATGCGATAGCGCACCTGCACCGCGTCGAGCCCGGGCTCGATGTGAATATCCGAGGCGCGCGCCTCGATCGCGCCGCCGACGATCTGATTGACGCGCCGAATGACCGGCGCCTCATTGGCGATGTCGCGCAGGCGCTGCAGATCGAAATCGCTGGCGTCTTCCGCACGTATATCGGTCTCGACGAGCGCCGATCCCTCGGAGCGCTCGCCATAGAGGCTGGCCCAGGCTTTCTCGAACAGCGCCGGCGTCGCGATGCGCAATTCGAGCGCGAGGCCCGTGGAATAGGCGAGCGCCTCCATCGGGCCGTTCTCCAGCGGATCGGTGACGGCGAGCGTCAGCCGCTCATGCGTCGCGGCGAGCGGGAGAATGCCATTGGCGCGAATGAATTTCTTGGGGATTTTCGTCTCGAGCACCGGCTCGCCGGGCGTTTCCTCCGCCGACATAACGGGAATGCGCAGAAATCTGCCGAGATGAATGCAGAGATCATTCTCGGACACGAGTCCGAGCTTGGTCAGCACATGGTCGAAACGCTCGCCGCTCTGCCGCGCGGCGCGCTGCGAGCGTTGCAGCGCCAGCTCGTCGACGACCTTCTCGCTCAGCAGATAGGCGCCGAATTCCTCCAGCAGCGCGCCGCTCTGCGCGTTCGGCCGCGGCGACGTCGCTTGCGAAGACGTTCCTTGCGAATATGCGCCGTCCATCATCGCGACCACTCGTTGGAAAAGCTCGGAGTATCCCCGCCGCCCTCTGCTGTCGAGGCTCTGGCGCTATGCGGGATCGGATGGTAGCCTCGCAGCGTTCCAGGCGCAATCGCGCCGAGCAGCGAACGAGCGAGCGTCAATGTCGTCGGCGTCGGTGGAGTCGAGGCGCCGCCCCCTCGGAAGGGGCCGGCGCGCGTCTCATATTTTGTTATTTTTCGCGGCGATCGCGTCCGTTTGTCTCGTCGCGCCGCGCGCTGTGGCGGGAACGTCATATTTATTCGCTACGGCGGAGGCCTGCATCGCTTCCGGGCGATTCTCGCGACAGGGGTGCGCGCATGCATTCGGCAATTCGCTGATCGAATTGCGCGAGCGTATGGCGCGTTTCTCGACGCGGTGGAAATGCGAAGCGAAGTATCGTCTATGCGAGAAAGACGCCGGCGCCGAGGAGGCCTATCGGCCGACATTGCTCGGAGTCGAGATCGTGACCGGCGGCGAGCCGAAGGTCACGCCGATCCTCGCCGTCGAGACGCCGCCGCGCACATTCACGGCGCAGCCGATCTCCCGTGCGATCGAGCCCATGCCGCATTTCGCCGTAGGTTTCACGCCCATTCTGCCAGCCGGACGCTTTCATGCGAAAGCGAAGGGCGCGGCGGAGGAGGCCTCGCAGAACATCGACGAAGAGGTGGTCGATATCGACGCGCCGCCGCCGCGCGACGATGTCGGCCCGGCGCGGCGCGAATCTTCCGCGGCGCGTCGCCAACGCCTGCGCGCGGCGCCTTTCATCGACTGACTTTGTCGTCCGGCGAGCGGAGCGTCGCTGGGATTGGCGACTAGAGCGCGACTGTGCTAAGACCGCGGCGTATATCATTCTGCACTTGAAAATGAACTGTTTGGGGAGACGCCATGAAAATCGCCAAGAAGAAAATCGCCGAGAAACTGATGCTCGCCGGAGCTTTTATTGCGCTGTCGTCGGCGACGGCTTCGGCCCATGGCCGACAGAATTCTTGCTCGAACCTGCCGAGCTGGTCCCAATTGCGTTCGGCGCTGATCGGAGCGCGCGGCGTGGCCGGCAACAACGGCCTCGGCTTGCACATGTGGGCGACGATCGTCGCCAATGACGGAACCGTCTGCGCCGTCGCCTTCACCGGCTCCGACTACCGCAGCCAATGGCTCGCGAGCCGCGTCATCTCGGCGCAGAAAGCCAATGCAGCCAACGGCCTCAGCCTGAGCAAGGGCGTCACGCCGAGCGGCAGCGCCGTGGGAACGAACGGTCTCGCACTGTCGACCGCCAACCTCTATTCGGCGGTTCAGCCGGGCGGCAGCCTGTTCGGCCTGCAGTTCAGCAATCCAGTCGATCCAGACGCCGCTTATGAGCAGAGGAACGGCCGACCGGCAGATGCTGCGACCTTCGGCCAGCCGAACGATCCGATGGTCGGCGATGCGATCGGCGGCGTCAACGTCTTCGGCGGCGGCCTCGCTCTCTACGGGCCGAATGGCGTCAAGATCGGCGGCATCGGCGTGAGCGGCGACACGTCTTGCACCGATCACATGGTCGCCTGGCGAGCGCGCCACAGCCTCAATCTGGATTATTTGTCGGGCGTCGGCGGCGTGAACGCCACGGACGCGACGCGGCCCGACAACATCATCTTCGACATTTCGGGCGGCGCCAGCGCCAGTGGCTGGGGGCATCCCAATTGCGCCGGCGTGGGCAATGGAACGCCGGTTCTGAGCACGCTGCCCGCGGTTCAATGAACGCCGGCTGACGAAATTCGACGGGGAGCGCGACGCCGCTCCCCGTTCCTTATAGATGAGTTCATGCGCGTCGGAGCCTCGATGTCGTCGTCGTCCATCTGGCGTAGAGAACTCTTCGAAGGCTCGCTCGCGAGTTCCGCCAGCCGCGCGTGGAATTGGTATCGCGCCGAGTTCTTCGCGCTCTTCTCTCCAGGGACGCTCGCATGGCTGCTCGATCGCGGCGAGCGGCGCCTGCTGTTGCGCGCCGGGCGCGGGCGCGAGCCGCTGCAATTGCTCTCCGCGGATGGACAGGCGCTCGCCGAGCCCGTTTCGGCGGATGAGCTGTCGGGCTCCTCGATCGACGAAGCGCTGGAGCGTCGCGGCGCGACGCGTGCGGCGACGAAGATCGTTGTGGAAATTCCGCGCGAGGCGTTTTTCGTTCGGCGCTTCGACGCGCCGCTCGCCGCGCAGTCCGATCTGCCGCGTCTTCTCGCGGCGGAAGTGGAGCGCAAGACACCCTTCGCCCTCGCCGATATTCTGCACGGCCATATCGCCCAACCGCATCCGCAAACGCCCGGCAAGCTCGTCGTCGAGCAATGGATTTTACGCCGCGATCTGCTGCCGGCTCTTCTCGACGGCTCCGGCCTTTCCATCGACGATCTCGACATTGTGCAGCCGGCGCTCGATGGCGCCGCTCTCGTTCCGACGCTCGCCGTCGGCCGCGCGGTGGAGGCGCCGCATCGGGAGCGCGCCGCGGCGCTGATCCTCGCTCTCGTCGCGATCGTTTTTCTTCTCGTCGGCGTCGGCGTCACGCTCTGGCGGCAGGACGTCGACGCCGCGGCGCTCGATGTCGAGATCGCCGAAGTGTCGCGCCGCGCCGCAGATGCGCGCAAGCTCGCCGAGCAGGCCGCCTCCGAGAGCCGCCTTCTCGCCACGCTCCGCGGGGAGCGCGCGAAATATCCGGCCTTCGCCGATCTCTGGGAGGAAGTCTCGCGCCTTCTGCCGGACGGCGCCTTCGTTTCCGATATGCGTCTCGTCGAGGCGCGCGAGGGCGAGCGCTCCATCGAGATCGTCGGCCTCGCCGATTCCGCCGCCAGCCTTCCCGCGCTGTTCGATCGCTCGGCGTTGTTCGCGGACGCCAAGCTGACGGCGCCGATCACGCCCGATCCGATCGAGAAGCGCGAGACATTCTCGCTGCAGGCCAAAGTGAGACGCAATCCATGAGCCGGTCACGCCGATGGCGCTGAGCCCGACATCTCTCTCGCATCCGCAATGGTCGCGGCGCGCGTTGTTCTTCGGCGCCAATGCGCTGGCGGCGCTGCTGATCTATTTCATCGTCGTCGAGCCGCTGCGCGCCTTGCTCGCCGAGCGCGCCGAGGGAATCGTCGATCGGCGCGCCACGCTCGCGCGCTATGCGGCCGTCGCCACGCAGGAGAAGGCGGTGCGGCTCTATGCGCAGCAGGTGGCGGAGAGCAATGCGCAGGGTGAATTGCTCTCCGGCGCGACGGAAGGCGTCGTCGACGCCAATCTGCAAGCGCTGCTGAAGGCCGCGGCGGATCGGTCCGGCGCCACGGTGAACTCTATTCGCATGCTGCCCGCCAAGACGGTGAATGGCGCGTCGCTGGTCGGCGCGCGGCTCGATGTGAGCGGCTCGATCGAATCGCTGCATGCGCTGCTCCGCTCGCTCGAGAATGAGACGCCGCTGCTGCTGGTGCTGACGGCGTCGCTGCGTCGTCAAATGCCGATCTGGGGCGCGCAATCCGCCAATGACGGCATGCTCGCCGCGCAATTCGACGTCTTCGGCGGCGCCTCGCCGAAGGAGCGCTCATGACGCGCGCGCTCGCCGCGCGCATTCGCACGCTCATGCGTGAGCTGCGTTTGTCGCCGCTCGCCGCGATGCTGCTCGCGTCGTTGGCGGCGTTGGACGTCGCCGCTCTCGCTTTCGCGCTTTTCGCATGGATCGGCCTGGACGAATCGGCGCCGCCGGCGACATCGGATTGGCGCCCGCCCAGCGTGCTCTCGTCCGCCTCCGGGCCGGCGCCGCTCGCGCGCGAGGACGCGCAGACATTGTCGCGCCCGATCTTCTGGAAATCGCGGCGTCCGCGCCCGGCGGTCGCCAAATCCGATCGTGACGGCTTTGCCGGAATTCCCACCGCGCCCGCCGGCCTCGCGGTCTCGGCGATCGTGCGCTCCGGCGCGTCTGTGCGCGCTTTCGTCGTGTCCAGCGACGATCCCGAAGGCCGCTGGCTCATCCCCGGCGAAACCGTGCAGGGCTGGACGGTCGCCGAGGTCGGCGAGCTGGAATTGAAGCTCGTCAATGGCGTGCAATCGGCGCGCCTGCAACTTTATCCAGAGCAATCGCAATGATTCTCCGTCACTTTGCGCGAGGAGGCGTGTGGCGTGTGACCGACAATCATGTTACGTGGCGTGAGCTTATCTATTCGGTAGCGTCCCAGAGGCGAATGTGCGTCTGCCTTTATTCCATTCGAGCCTGATCGCCCTCGTCGCAGTCTCTGGTTGTCAGAGTGCGAGCGACCCTCCCATCGCCGAATGGAGCCGAGAATCGCTCGACGTCGCCGCCGCTTCCAAGGGCGGGACGAAAAGCGGCGTCCCCGCCGCGCGCGGACGCCTTCCCGCGGAGGCGATCGTCGGCAGCGGGCGTTTCGTCGGCGAGAGCGTGGCGCGCCGCAAGGACGACGCCCGCGACGAGAAGGAAGGCGTCAGCCTCAATCTCGCCAATCTGCCCATTGCGCAAGCGGCGAAAGTGGTGCTGGGCGATATCGTCGGCGTCGATTATGTCGTCGATCCGCGCATCGACGGCAGAGTGACCGTGCATACGGCGCGGCCCGTCAAGAAATCCGTCGCGATCGACTTGTTCCAATCGGCCTTGCGCGTCTCCGGCGCCGCCATTGTCGAGAATGACGGCATCTACAAAATCGTGCCGCTGGATCAGGCGGCGGCCGGCTCCACGCTCTCCGTCGCGCCGCAGCCGCTCGAGTCGGAGCGTCTCGGCAGCGGCGCGCGCATCGTGCGTTTGCGCTATGTCTCGGCGTCGGAGCTCAAGCGCGTGCTGGAGCCGATCACGCGCCAGGGCGCCGTCGTGCGCGCCGACGATCAGCGTCGCACGCTGACCTTGACAGGCAGCGCGCAAGAGATCGCGGCGATGGAGGACGCCATCGCGCTCTTCGACGTCGACACGATGCGCGGCATGTCCTTCGCCGTCGTGCCGGTGACGAGCGCCGATCCAGACGCGCTCGCCGAGAATTTGCGCAAGGTTTTCGGCTCCGAGCGCGAAGGGCCGATGAACGGCATGATCCAGTTCATCGGCAACAAGCATTTGTCGGCCATATTGGCGATCACGCCGCAGCCCGGCTATCTCGCGCGGGCGCGCGCCTGGATCGAGCGTCTCGACGCGCGGGCGGAAGGCGTTCAGAAGCAGTTCTTCAGCTATCGCGTGCAGAATCGCCCGGCCAAGGAGATGGTGCAGGTCGTCGCGTCTATGTTCGGGCGCGACGCCGGCGTCTCCAAGAGCAATGAGGTCTCGCCGCGTTTCGGCTCCTCGGCGCTCTCCACCTCCTCGAGCGGCATGTCGTCGGGCGCGGGCGGCGGCGGCTTCGGCTCTTCGAGCCTCGGAACCTCTGGCGGTCTCGGCTCTTCTGGCGGTCTCGGCTCGTCGAACGGCTCCTCCTCGGGACAGCTCGGCTCGATCGCGCCATTGAATTCGGGCGGCTCGGGCGGCGGCTCTGCCTTCGGCGGCGGCGCGGCGAATAGCGCCGCCAATTCCAATAGCGCGCAGGATCAGTCGTCATCGACGGCTTCCGCGCTCGGCGAGGACAGCCGTTTCAAGATCGCCGTGGACGAGGCCAAGAACGCCATTGTGGTGATGGCGACTCCGGAGGACTACAAGCGTCTGCTGCGCGTCATCGAGAAGCTCGACGTGCTGCCCAATCAGGTGTTCATCGAGGCGACGATCGCAGAAGTTTCGCTCAACGACGATCTGCATTTCGGCGTGCGCTGGTTCTTGCAGAAGAAGTCGTCGCTCTCCGGCTTTTCCAACGGCGACGCCGGCACGCCGGCGGCCAATGACACGCTCGGCAATAATCTGCTCGGCACTGCGGTCGGCGCGGCGTCGCCCGGCTTCGCCTACGCATTGCGCGCGACCAATGCGCAAGTCACGCTCAACGCGCTCAATCAGATCACCAATGTCAACATCGTCTCGACGCCCTCGCTCACCGTGCTCGACAATCGTCAGGCGGTTCTGCAGGTCGGCGATCAGGTGCCGGTGACGACGCTCTCCGGCGCGACAGCGCAAGGCGGCATCACCACATTCAATTCGGTGAATTATCGTGACACCGGCGTCATTCTCGCCATCACGCCGCATATCAACGAGAGCGGCCGCGTGATGCTGGAGCTCGAGCAGGAGGTTTCCAATGTCGCCTCCGGCGCGAGCTCGACGACGACGACGCCGACGATTCAGCAGCGCCGCGTGAAGACGCAGGTCGTCGTCAATGACGCCGAATCGCTGATGCTCGGCGGCCTCATTCAGGATTCGCGCACACGCGGCTCGTCGCAGGTGCCCCTGCTCGGCGACGTGCCTTTGATCGGCAACGCCTTCAAGGACAAGACCGATTCCTCGGGCAAGACCGAGCTGCTCATCATGATAACGCCGCATGTGGTGCGCACGCTCGGCGAGGCGCGCGACATTACCGACGAATATAAGCGCAAGCTGCTGAATATATCGACGCGCGCGAAGGTGCGTCCGCACAATATCGAAGGCGCGGCGCGGCGCATTCTGCTGGACGAGTAGAAATGAATTTCGTCAGCAGGGCGCCGCTGCGCCGCCGGCGCCGAGCAGGTTCTGATTGCGCGCCGGCGCGCGGCGCGTCTCCAGCACGGTGAAGGGGAGACGCTCGTTCGGCCGCAGCGTCACGACCATTTCCACGACGCCGATCGCGCCATTGAGCAGAGAGGCCTCCGCGTGAATCGAATAGGTTCCGCCGCTAAAGACGCCGTTCTGGCGATATTCCTGCGGAAAGCGCGGATCGCGGCGATCGAGGCCATTGGGAAAAGGCTTGGCGGAAAAAGCGAGAACATCCGCCGCCGAATAGCGCGCCAGCGCCGCGAACAAGGCCGGCGGCGCCGTGCGCGCATCGACTCCGACGCTATGCGAATGAATGGTGACGACCGGCAGCAGCGCGCGCAGCAGCTGCGGCTCCATGCCCTCGACCTGATCCAGCTCGAGCGCGGTTTGGAAGGGCGCATGCTTTGGCGCGAATGGCCGCTCGGAGGAGGGCGGCGGCGCTGCGAGCCGCGCGAATTCGGAAGTTTGCGCCTCGCGAAAAGCGATGATCGCGCGGGACAAGGCGTCGGGGTCGGCCGCGCCGAATCCGCGCAGCGCCGCTTCGAGAAGCTGGGGAGATGCGGCGTTGAGATCGAGCTTGCCGCTCTCGTCCTCGATCGAGATTGCGACAGCGGCGCCGGCGAGCGAGCAGAGGCGCGGCGCGCCATCGTGAACGGGTGGCTCGGCCTGCTGCGCATTGGATGGCCGCTGCTCGGCGATCAATCCGAAAATCGCGAGATTGACGGCGCCTTCGGCGATGAGCCGCGTCTTGATCGATGCGGAATTATCGACGGCGCTGCGCAGGCGCAAGCGCGCCGTCGCCATGAAGGAGGTCATCAGCAGAATTATGACCCCGAGGCCGAAGATCACGATGAGAAGCGCGAAGCCTTTTCTCTCGGCGATCTTTCGGCCATGCATCATGCGAGCGACGAATATGGTCAGCGCGCCGCCGTGTCGCGGCTGCGCGTGAGCGATCCGGGGCCGCCCTCGCGGCCGTCGGGGCCGAGCGAGCCTATGTCATAAGGCCCGTTCTGTCCGGGAGCGCGATAGAGATAATCATGTCCCCAAGGATCCTTCGGCACATTGGCGGATTTCAGATAGGGGCCGTTCCACACAGAGGCGCCGGCGGGCCGCCGCGCGAGCGCGGAGAGGCCTTCTTCCGTCGCGGGATAGCGGCCGACGTCGAGATAGAAAAGATCGAGCGCGCTCGAAATATTCTCCATCTGAATCTGCGCGGTCTTCACCTTCGACTCGGAGAGATAGTTCAGCACGCGCGGGCCGACGAGGCCGACGATCGAGCCGATGATCGCGAGCACGACCAGCATCTCGACGAGCGTGTAGCCGGCGCGCGCGGAGCGAAGCGCGCGGCGTTTCGAAAGGGTCGAGGCTTTGAGCGGAAGAATGGCGCGCATCGGACTCGTAGGGCTGGGCGTTTCACACGCGGAAAAAAGCGTCGCGAGACTAGGCAGAGCGGGCCGACGAGTCCAGCCGCGCGACGGCTTTCTCGGCAAAGGAATTCGCGCCTTTCGTCATCGTCGCGACATGCGAGCATGTCTTGGCGGGCGATGCGCGTTCGCGCCGCGGCTTGACACTCCTTCGTCCGTGGCGATCAACTCCGCTCATGCGCAGACGAATCGCACGACGGCCCTCGGCCGCGAGGCCGTATCCATGAAAGTCGTCGGCCTCTTCGCCGGCATAGGCGGGCTCGAGCTCGGGCTCGCTCGCGCCGGACATGATTGTCTCATGTTCTCCGAAAACTGGCCGCTGGCCGCAAAGGTGCTGGCGACGCATTTTCCGCAGACGCCCAATGTGGGCGATGTCGCTGCGCTGCGCGCGCTGCCGGGCGAGACGGAACTGGTCACGGCCGGCTTTCCTTGCCAGGATTTGAGCCAGGCCGGCCGCACGCAGGGCATTGGCGGGCGCAAATCCTCTCTGGTCGAGCATGTGTTCCGCCTGCTCGACGAGACGCGCTCGCCGCATGCGTTGCTCGAGAATGTCTCCTTCATGCTGAGCCTCGATCGCGGACGCGCCATGGCGCGGCTCGTCTCGGCTTTCGAGGAGCGCGGCTATCTCTGGGCCTATCGCGTCGTCAACACTCTGGCCTTTCTGCCGCAGCGGCGCGAGCGCGTGCTGTTTCTGGCCTCGCGCCTCGCCGATCCGGCCAATATTCTGCTCGTGGACGAGGCGACGCCGCGCCCGCGCGCCACGGCGCTGGCGACGCACGCCCATGGCTTTTATTGGACGGAGGGCGTGCGCGGCCTCGGCTGGGGGCAAGATTGCGTGCCGACATTGAAGAACGGCTCGACGCTCGGCATCGCCTCGCCGCCGGCGATTCTGCTGCCTTCAGGAGAGGTGGTGACGCCCGATATTCGTGACGCCGAGCGGCTGCAGGGTTTTCCTGCGGACTGGACCGCGCCGGCCGAGGCGCTGGGCCGTCCCGGCTGGCGCTGGTCGCTGGTCGGCAATGCGGTGAGCGCGCCGGTGGCCGAATGGGTCGGCGGCCGGCTCGAGGCGCCGGGGCGCTATGATCCGGCCCGCGACGGCCCGGTTCTGGAGGAGGGCGCCCGCTGGCCCCGCGCCGCGCGCTATGACGGCGAGCGGCGCCTCGGCGTCGAGATTTCGGCCTTTCCCGTCTGGCGCGAGCGCGAGCCGCTGCATGTTTTTCTGCAGCATAAGGGCAAGCCGCTGTCCGAGCGCGCGAGCGCTGGGTTTCTCGCCCGCACCATGCGGGCGAAGCTGCGATTCGAGCCCGGATTTCGGGAGGCGGTGGCCGCTCATCTCGAGGCGATGCGCGCCGGCCCCGGCCTCGCCGCCGCCCAATGAGGACGCCGCCGGCCAGCGATCCGGCGCGCGCAGCGCTGATGAAGCGGGTGCGGCAGTCCCGCACCGGGGCGGAGGAGGCGGTCGCCGCGGCGCTGCGGCTTGCCGGGCTCCATTACCGGCGCAACGCCAAGGGCCTGCCCGGCGCGCCGGATTTCGTCAATCGCAGCCGGCGCTGGGCGCTCTTCGTCAATGGCTGCTACTGGCACCACCATAAGAATTGCCGCCGCGGCACGATCCCCAAACAGAACAACGCCTTCTGGCTGGAGAAATTCGCCGCCAATCGCGCTCGCGACGCCCGCAAGGCCAAGGCTCTGAGGGCGCTCGGGTTTCGCGTCGCGATCCTGTGGGAGTGCGAGGCGCTGGACCCGCCCCGCCTGACGGCGCGCGTTTCCCGGCTCGCCGGGCTGTGGGGGCTGGGACAATTGGACGGGCCGCAGTAGAGGGTGGTTCACGCCGATCGCCCACGCTTCTGGCCATGCGCCCGTCGAATTGCTACAAGCCGCGCAGGGAGCGGTCTATATTCCGTTCCAGCCCCTCGAGATTCACCGCGAGCCAGTCGAGCCATGCGCAGCGCCAAATACGAGCGCGACACGAAAGAGACCCGTATCGCCGTCGCCGTCGATCTCGACGGCGAGGGCACATCCGACATTTCGACCGGGATCGGCTTTTTCGACCATATGCTCGACCAGATCGCGCGCCACGCGCCGCTCGACCTCACCGTCGCGGCCAAGGGCGATCTGCACATAGACGGCCATCATACGGTCGAGGATGTGGGCATTGCGCTCGGCAAGGCGGTGGATCAGGCGCTCGGCGACCGCAAGGGCATCGCCCGCTATGGCGACGCCCATGTGCCACTGGACGAGGCGCTCTCCCGCGTCGTGGTGGACGTCTCCGGCCGGCCCTTCCTCGTCTTCGACGTCGCCTTTCCGGCGGCCAAGATCGGCGATTTCGACACCGAGCTGGTGCGCGAGTTCTTCCAGGCTTTCGCCACCAATGCGCGCATCGGCCTGCATGTGGAGGCGCTGCGCGGCGTCAATTCGCATCATATCGCGGAGTGCTGCTTCAAGGGCTTCGCCCGCGCCTTGGGCAAGGCGACGGCGCCCGATCCACGCCGCGGCGGCGTGGTGCCCTCCACCAAAGGCACGCTCACCGGCTGAAAGGGAGGCGGGCCTATGGCCGTCTACACCGTCCTTATACCCAAGGCCGCGCCGGGCGAGGCTCCGCCGCCGGAGCGAATCGTCTTTCTGCGCGACGGCTTCTCGACGCCGGCCTTTCTCTTCGGGCCTTTGTGGCTGCTGTGGCGGCGTGCGTGGCTGCCGGCCGTCCTATGGACAGCCGCGCTCGCGCTGATCTTCGGCGGCGGCGCGGCTCTTGGGATCAATCCCGCGGCGGCCTCGGTCTTGCAGCTTGCGCTCGGCCTGCTGCTCGGCCTCGAGGGGCCGCGGCTCGTCGCCTGGTCGCTCGAGCGCAAGGGTTACACGGAGAGCGCCGTAATGGTCGCGGCTAGGATCGATGAGGCCGAGGACGTGTTTTTCGCCAATTGGCGCCCCTCCGGCGTCCTCCCGACGACAGCGAAGGCGCCGCGCGGCGGCCGGGCGGCGATGCGCTCCGTCATCGGCGGCCTGTTCGAGGAGCCGCGCGCGTGACCACGGCGATCATCGATTACGGATCGGGCAATCTTCACTCCGCCGCCAAGGCCTTCGAGCGCGCCGCGCGGGAAGGCGAGGGGGCGCAGATCACCGTCACCAATGATCCCGAAGTGGTGCGCCGTGCGGAGCGCATCTGCCTGCCGGGCGTCGGCGCCTTTCGCGATTGCCGCAGCGGCCTTTCGGCGCTCGCCGGGCTGGACGAGGCGCTGCGCGAGGCGGTGATCGAGCGCGGCCGGCCGTTCCTCGGCATATGCGTCGGCATGCAGCTGATGGCGACGCGCGGCCTCGAGCATGGCGAGGCGGCCGGCCTCGGCTGGATCGCCGGCGATGTCGCGGTCATCGAGCCCGCGGACAAGAGTCTGAAAATCCCCCATATGGGCTGGAACACGCTGGAGCTGACGCGCCCGCATGCGCTCTTTTCCGGCATCCCCACCGGAAAGGACGGGCTGCACGCCTATTTCGTGCACTCCTACCAATTCCTGCCCGCTTCGCCCGGCCATATCGTGGCGACGACCGATTACGGCGCTCCGCTGACTGCGGCGGTGGCGCGCGACAATCTCGTCGGCACGCAATTCCATCCCGAGAAGAGCCAGAGGCTCGGCCTCGCTCTCATCGCGAATTTTCTGAGGTGGCGTCCGTGATCCTGTTTCCTGCGATCGATCTCAAAGAGGGTCAATGCGTGCGCCTCGTCGAAGGCGAGATGTCCTCGGCGACAGTGTTCAACGACGATCCGACCGCGCAGGCGCAGGCCTTCGTCGCCCAAGGCTTCGAATATCTGCATGTCGTCGATCTCGACGGCGCCTTCGCCGGCGCGCCGATGAACGCCCTCGCCGTGGAGGGCATACTCGCCAACATAAAGATTCCGGTTCAGCTCGGCGGCGGCATTCGCGAGATGCGCACCATCTCGCGCTGGCTCGACAAGGGGATTTCGCGCGTCATCATCGGCACGGCCGCGGTGCGCGATCCGGCGCTGGTGCGCGAGGCGGCGCGTCTCTATCCGGGCCGCATAGCGGTCGGCATAGACGCCAAGGACGGCTTTGTCGCCGTCGAGGGCTGGGCGCGCCGCACCCATGTCTCGGCGCAGGATTTGGGCCGCAGCTTCGAGGACGCCGGCGTCGCCGCCATCGTCTACACTGATATTTCGCGCGACGGCGTGCTGAAGGGGCTCAACATAGAGGCGACGCTGGCGCTCGCTGACGCGCTGAGCATTCCGGTCATCGCCTCGGGCGGCCTCGCCTCGCTTGCCGACATAGAGCGGCTGCTGCAGCCCGACTGCAAGAAGCTCGCGGGCGCGATCACCGGCCGCGCGCTCTATGACGGACGGCTCGATCCGGCGGAAGCGCTGGCGCTGATCCGGGCGGCGACGGAGGCGGCATGAGGCCGGAAGACGTCTTCTCCAGCTTGACCTCTCGGGTCGGAGTCGTGCGAGTGAGAAACGTCATGAACCATATCTTGTGGTTCATGATCGTCGGCACGCTCGCCTTCCTGACGGCGGCCTATCAGTTCCAGACCGATCCGATTTTGAAGTATGTGTTTGTCGTCTTCGCGCTCGTTCCCAGCGTCGTGTTTGTCGTCACGCATTTCTTCTTTATGCTGAAAAGCCCGGATCGTTTGCAATCCGAGGAGTTCGTGCTTCGACAGCACGAGCTGATAATCTATGAAAAAGGAGCCAACGCCGAAATTGTCGATCCTAACCGGGATATTCCGAGAGTCGAACTGCATCCTAGCGGCTTCACCGATGGAGGAGACCAATGAAGAGACACTTGCTCGTCTTCGATGATGGAAGCGGCGACGATCTCGCTTTGCAGGATTTCGTCGAAACGTTGGGGCCGGGAGCAAAAATGTATACGATGGATGGACACGTGTGCTTTCTCACGAGCAATCTTTCGACGTCGGAAATTTCTGACAGATTTTTGAAATTGGCAGGGTCCCGTCTATTCTTTGTCGCGGACGTGACAGCGTCGGACTGCGCGGGTCGAATGCTCGGCGGCTTTTGGGAATATATGAAACGCGACAGATCGCCTGCAGCTGCCGAATAATGCTCAAATCCCGCGTTATCCCCTGCCTCGACGTGAAAGAGGGCCGCGTCGTCAAAGGCGTCAATTTCGTCGATCTGCGCGACGCCGGAGATCCGGTCGAATGCGCCATCGCCTATGACGCCGCCGGCGCCGACGAGCTCTGCTTTCTCGACATCACCGCGAGCCACGAGAATCGCGGCATCATGCTCGATGTGGTGCGTCGCACGGCGGAGGCCTGCTTCATGCCGCTCACCGTCGGCGGCGGCGTGCGCAATGAGGACGATATTCGCAATCTCCTGCTCGCCGGCGCCGACAAGGCCTCGATCAATTCCGCCGCCGTCGCCGATCGGCAATTCGTGCGCGAGGCGGCGGAAAAATTCGGCTCGCAATGCATCGTCGTCGCCATAGACGCCAAGCGCGTCGGTGATCACTGGGAAATCTTCACCCACGGCGGCCGCCGCCCGACGGGCATAGACGCGGTCGAATACGCCAAGGAGGTCACGAGCCTCGGCGCGGGGGAAATATTGCTCACCTCCATGGACCGCGACGGCGCGAAAATCGGCTTCGACATAGAGCTGACGCGCGCCGTTGCGGATGCGGTCGATGTGCCGGTCATCGCCTCGGGCGGAGTCGGAACGCTGGATCATCTCGTCGAAGGCGTGCGCGAAGGCCATGCTTCCGCCGTTCTCGCGGCGTCTATTTTCCACTTCGGCGAGTTCACCATCCCGCAGGCGAAGCGATATATGGCGAAAGCGGGCATTCCGATGCGTCTCGACGGCCTGGAGTCCTCATGAGCGATTTCACCCTCGCCGATCTCGCGAAGATCATCGCATCGAAGCGGGGCGCAGACGCCGCGCAATCCTACACCAAGAGCTTGTTCGAGGCCGGAACGCCCCGCATCGCCAAGAAATTCGGCGAGGAGGCGGTGGAGACCGTCATCGCCGCCATGGAGGGCGACCGCAAGAATCTGACGAGCGAGGCGGCCGACACGCTCTATCATCTGCTCGTGCTGCTGGAGGCGGGCGGCGTCTCGCTCGCGGAAGTTCTCGCTGAGCTGGAGACGCGCACCGTCCAATCCGGCCATGCGGAAAAAGCGTCGCGCGGAGAGCGGAAATGAACGCCGAGGCTTATCTGGGAGCCGGCGTCGCGCTGTCGCCCTATCGGCGCTTCACCCGCGCCGAATGGGCGAGCCTGCGCGCCGACACGCCGCTCACGCTCACGATCGACGATTTGACGCGGCTCAAATCGCTCGACGATCCGATCTCGCTGGAAGAGGTCATCGAGATTTATCTGCCGCTCTCGCGCCTGCTCGCGCTCTATGTCGCGGCGACGCAAGGGCTGTTCAAGGCGACGCAGCGGTTTCTGGGCGCCGAGGACGGCAAGATGCCCTATATAATCGGCGTCGCGGGCTCGGTCGCCGTGGGCAAATCCACGACGGCGCGCATTCTCAAGGCGCTGCTGTCGCGCTGGCCCAACACGCCGAAGGTCGAGCTCGTCACCACCGACGGCTTTCTCTATCCCAACGCCGTGCTCGAGCGCGACGGGCTGATGGACAAGAAGGGCTTTCCCGAGAGCTACGACAATCGCGCGCTGCTGCGCTTTCTCTCCGATGTGAAGGCCGGCCAACGCAATGTCGCAGCGCCGGTCTATTCGCATCTCATCTATGATGTGGTGCCGGACGAGTTCTTCTATGTCGATCGGCCGGATATTCTCATCGTAGAAGGCGTGAACGTATTGCTCGCCAGCCGTCCGCGCGGCGATGGGCGCGAGATTCCCTTCGTCTCGGATTTCTTCGACTTCTCGGTCTATCTGCACGCCGAGGAGAATGTGCTCGAGCAATGGTATGTGGAGCGCTTCCAGCGCCTGCGCGAGACGGCCTTCCGCGATCCGCTCTCCTATTTCAAGAAATACGCCGATCTCGACGATGCGGAGACGATGCGCGTCGCCAAGGACATTTGGACGCGCATCAATCTCGAAAATCTGCGCCGCAACATTTCGCCGACGCGTCCGCGCGCCAGCCTGGTGCTGACCAAAGGCGCGGACCATCGCATAGAGGAAGTCGCGCTGCGCAAGCTGTGAGCGAGCCGCGACGGCGCGTCCAATTCATTGCAGAGCCGCGCCGCTTCGATTGGCGCGGGCCTCATGTCATTGCGGAGGAGCGATCATGTCGGAGGCGCCGCATTCGGCGGATTACATTCACGACGAGCGCTTCGATTGGTGGAGCCGCGATTTTCTCCGCCTGCTGAAGTCGCGCGCCATAGGCGACGAGATCGTGACGAGCCTCGCCGATTTCGGCGTCGGCGAAGGGCATTGGAGCCTCGGCCTTCTCGACGCCTTCGTCGATCTGCGGGAAGTGACGGGCGTCGATCGGGAGCGCGAATGGTGCGAGCGCTCCGCAAAAAAATATGCTGAGCGCGCGCCGCATATCGCCTATCGCCTATCGCCTATCGCGCTGTCGAGGCGGATGTGAGCGACACCGGCCTGCCCGGCGGCTCTTTCGACATCGTCACCGCGCAGACTTTGCTGATGCACAGCCTCGCGCCGGAAAAAATCGTCGCGGAAATGCGTCGCGTGGCGAAGCGCGGCGGAACGATCGTCTGCGTCGAGCCGGTCAATCATTTGAATTGGGCGCAGACGCTCGAATTGACGCATTTTCTGACGCCCTCTGAACGCGCCGCCTTCTATGGCGTCTGGGTCAGGGTCATTGAATTTGTCAAAATCCGCAGAGGCGACCAGGATATCGGTCTGCGTCTGCCGACCCGGCTGGCGCGGGCGGGGCTCGAGAATATTCGCATATGGTCGAATGATCGCGTGCGTCTCGATCCGATCGAGACCTACGACATTGATTTTCTCGAAGAGGAAATGGGCCGCGACTGGGTAAGGGAGGCGTTGGCCGGCGCCGCGATCGGCGACGCCGAAATCGAATTCGTGAGGGCGATCGTCGCGAGAATTCGCGCCGAAAAACCGCGTGAGCTCGACTTCGTGCCGCGTGCGTCGTCGAGTTTCGTTTGCGTCGCGACTGCGCCGTGACCGCGCATCGGCGCAGGAACTTTTCCGCGCCGGGCAGAGTTGGTTCGAGCCGCCGGGCGCGCTCCATCCGGTGAGCGAGAGCGCCGGCGACACAGAGCGGGCGCGTTTGCTCACTATATTCGTCGATGATTCGAGCGAGACATTTCTGACGCTTCCCGACGTCCCAGCAGGAGAGAGAGAATGACCAGCCGTCTCGATTACGCTCACGCCGCGCCCGAAGGTATGAAAGCGCTCGGCGTCGCGCATTCCTATGTCGCCGCCAGCGGACTCGGCAAAGCGCTCATCGAACTCGCCTATTTGCGCGTGTCGCAGATCAACGGCTGCGCCTATTGCCTCGATCTGCACACGCGCGCGCTCATCAGTGAAGGCTTCACCGTGGAGAAGCTCGCGCTGGTCTCCGTGTGGCGCGAGGCGGAGGCGCTGTTCAGCGAGCGCGAGCGCGCCGCTCTCGCCTGGGCGGAGACGGTGACGCGCGTCGCCGAGACCGGCGTTCCCGATGAGGAGTTCGCCGCGGTCTCGACGCAGTTTTCCGAGAAGGAGCTCGCCGATCTGACGATCGCGATCGGCCTGATGAACGCCTATAATCGCATCGCCATCTCCTTTCGCGCGACGCCCGGAGCGGTGAAGCGCGCCGCGAGCCATGCGTAGCGAGAGAGGGCTCGACTGGGTGAGCTTTCTGCTCGCCGATGTGCAGAGCGGCGTCGGGCCGTTTCTGGCCATTTATCTGTGGTCGAGCCAGCATTGGGACGCCACCCATATCGGCGTCATCATGACCATTGCCGGCGCGGCGACAGTGGCCGCGCGCGCTCCCGCCGGCGCGCTCGTCGATTGGACGCGCGGCAAGCGCGGGCTCATCGCCGCGGGCGCGCTGCTCGTCGCGGCGGGCTCTGCGGCGCTCGGTCTTTTTCCGTTTTTCTGGCCCGCGGCGGCGGCGCAGACCATCATCGGCGCCTGCGACGCGGTGTTTCCGCCGGCCATAGCGGCGATCAGCCTCGGCGTCGTCGGCCGCGCGCTTTTCGCCGAGCGCATCGGCCGCAATGAGGCCTTCAACCATGCCGGCAATGTGGTGACGGCGATCGCGGCGGGGCTCGCCGGTTGGCTGATCGCGCCGGTCGCCGTGCTGTGGCTCGTCGTGCTGCTCGCCTGCGCCAGCGCGCTCGCGCTGGTGATGATCGACGCGCGCGAGATCGACCATCGCGCCGCGCGCGGTCTTTCGGATGGCGACGACGATCCCGCCGATGGCGAGCGCCCGAGCGGGCTGCGCGTGATCTTCGAATCGCGTCCTCTGCTGATCTTCACCGCAGCGATCACGCTATTTCACTTCGCCAATGCCGCAATGCTGCCGCTGGTTGGCGAAAGGCTGAGCGAGGGGCGCGATCAGACCGGCTCGCTGTTCATGGCCGCCTGCGTCATCGCCGCGCAGGCGGTCATGATCCCCATGGCGGCCCTCGTCGGCGCCAAGGCCGATCGCTGGGGCCGCAAGCCGCTGCTGCTCGCCGGCTTCGCCGTGCTGCCGATTCGTGGGCTGCTCTACACGCTGTTCGACGATCCGCTCTATCTCGTCTCCATCCAATTGCTCGATGGCGTCGGCGCGGGCCTCTTCGGCGCTCTGTTCTTCATCGTGATCGACGATCTCACCGAGGGGACGGGCCATTACAGCCTCGCGCTCGGCGCCTCCGGCGCCTGCTGGGGCGCGGGCGCCGCGCTCAGCAATGTCGTCGCCGGCGCGCTCGTCGACACCGCCGGTTTCAATGCCGCTTTTCTGTTTCTCTCCGCCGTCGCGGCGCTCGCTTTTCTGCTGCTCTGGCTCGGCATGCCGGAAAGCGCTAAGCCAGAGCGATCCGCCGCTTGAACGCGTGAGTCCGAATGGCTGAAAAAGAACGCTCGCCCTTTGTCGCGGCGCTGCTGGCGGTCGCGCTCGTCTTCGTCGGCGCGCTCGCAGCTGGGGCCGGCGCGACGCTTCTCGCCTCGCTTCCGGCGCTGCTCGCGGGCGGCGCGTCGCCGGCCTGGACGCACGCTATCGCCATCATCGTCTTCGCCGGGACCTATGTCGTCATCGCGCTCGGCGAGGCGCCGGGCTTGCGGCTCGATCGCGCCGGCGCGGCGCTGCTCGGCGCCAGCCTTATGGTCGGGCTCGGCGTGCTGCCGCTGGACGCGGCCTATCGCGCCATTGATTTCGATACGATCACTCTTCTGCTCGGCATGATGATCGTCGTCGCCAATTTGCGTCTCTCCGGCTTTTTTCGGCTGGCGAGCAATTTCGTCGTCGCGCGTGCGAAGACGCCGCTCGCTCTGCTCGCCGCAATCGTGCTGGTGACGGGCGCTTTTTCCGCCTTTCTCGTCAATGACGCCATCTGCCTCGTGATGACGCCGCTCACCCTCGAGCTGACCAGACGCCTGAAGCGCGATCCTCTGCCCTATCTGCTCGCCGTGCCCATGGCCTCCAATGTCGGCAGCGTGGCGACGATCACCGGCAATCCGCAGAACATGATTATCGGCGGCCTGTCGCATATTCCCTATGGCGCCTTCGCCGCGGCGCTTTGGCCGGTCGCCGCCTTTGGCCTTCTCGCCACTTTCGTGCTGGTGGCGCTGTTCTACCGCGGCGAGTTTCTCACACGCGAGAGACTGCCCGAGGCGGCGCCGGCGCCGGCGCGGGCGCGCGGCTTTCTCGTCGTCAAATCGGTGCTGGTGACGCTCGCCATGATGGCGCTTTTCTTCGCCGGCCAGCCGGTCGCGAAAGTGGCCATCGTCGGCGGCGCGCTGCTGCTCGTCACCCGCCATGTGAAGGCGGAGAAGGTCTATCGCGAGATCGATTGGCCGCTTCTCTTGATGTTCGTCGGCCTGTTCATCGTCGTCGAAGGGCTCGAGACGACGGTGCTGACGCCGCAGGCCGTCGCCTCCATCGGCAATTTCGATCTGTCCGATGCGGGCGTTCTGTCGGCGGTTTCCGCGGTGCTCTCCAATGTCGTCAGCAATGTGCCGGCGGTGCTGGCGTTGAAGCCCTTCATCGCCGGCGCGGCCGATCCGCAGCGCGCCTGGCTCGTCGTCGCCATGGCCTCGACGCTGGCCGGAAATCTGACGCTCATCGGCTCCGTCGCCAATCTCATCGTCGCCGAGCGCGCCCGCGCCGCGGGCGTCTCCATCGGCTTCTGGGCCTATTTCAAAGTGGGCGCGCCGCTCACGCTGATCACCATCGCCTTCGGCGCATGGCGCCTGTGACCTTCGGCAACTTTTCGCCGCGCCGGGCGTTTCCATTCATCCGAGGGCCGGGGGCTCACGTGGGAGGTCGAAATGGCGACCGCTATCCCTGAACTCCAAATGATCTCGAGCGAGCATATCGTCGGCGCGAAAATCTTCGATCAGAGCGGCAAGGAAATCGGCGAGATCGATCATCTGATGATCGATCCCATCACCGGCCAGGCGCGCTACGCCATCGTCGATTTCTGTGGCTTCATGTGCCTGCGCAAGGGCCATCACGCCGTGCCGTGGAAGGCGCTCTGCTACGACCAGGACAGGCGTCGTTATACGACTTCTGTGACGGAGCAGATGCTCGAAAAGGCGCCGGAATATAGCGAGGCGAGCTGGACCGATCGCGACTGGGAGACGCGCATCCACCAGCATTACGGCGCAGCGCCCTATTGGGAAGGCGCGGCGCTGGAGGGGCGCCATTGATTTGATGCGAGCCTGACGGCTAGCGGGCTAAACGCCGCGAGCCGTCAGGCTCGCTCGGCGTCCTCCGTCAAATATGAATCGCCCGCCCGAAGGCGTCGAGCGCGCTCTCATGCATGGTCTCGGAGAGCGTCGGATGCGGGAAGATGGTCTCCATCAGCTCCGCCTCGGTCGTCTCCAGATTCATCGCGATCACGAAGCCTTGAATCAGCTCCGTCACCTCGGCGCCGAGGAGATGCGCGCCGAGCAGGCGTCCGCTCTTCGCGTCGAAAACGGTCTTCACCAGGCCCTCCGTCTCGCCCATGGCGATGGCCTTGCCATTGGCGATATAGGGAAAGCGCCCGATCTTCAGCTCATGTCCCGCCGCTTTCGCCGCCGCTTCCGTGAGGCCGACCGAGGCGATCTGCGGATGGCAATAGGTGCAGGCGGGAATGCGCGTGCGCTCGATCGGATGCGGCGACAGGCCGGCGATCGCCTCGACGCAGACGACACCCTCATGCTCCGCCTTATGGGCGAGCATTGGCGGGCCGGCGACATCGCCGATCGCATAAATACCTGAGACATTGGTGCGGCCGAGGCCGTCGGTGAGAATGACGCCGCGATCGGTATTCACGCCCAGAGCCTCCAGCCCCAGCCCCTCGCTATTGGGAACGACGCCGACGGCGGAGATGACGCGCTCGGCCTCTATGCTCTGCTCGCCGCTCTCGGTCGCGATCGTCGCGACGACGCCATTGTCGCTCTTGTCGAGCTTCGCGAGCTTGGCGCTGGTGATGATTTTTATCCCTTGCTTCTCGAAGGATTTGCGCGCCAGCGCGGCGATCTCGGCGTCTTCCGCCGGCAGGATTTGCGGCAGCGCCTCCACCAGAGTCACCTGCGCCCCGAAGGTCGAGTAGAAGGACGCGAATTCGACGCCGATCGCGCCGCCGCCGACGACGAGTAGTGATTTCGGCATGGAAGGCGGCAGCAGCGCCTCGAAATAGGTCCAGACGCGCTCGCCGTCCGGCTCGAGGCCCGGCAGAGCGCGCGGCCGCGCCCCGGTCGCGACGATGATGTGCTTGGCCGAATAGACGCCTTCGCCGAGGATGTTCTTCGGCTTGGGGAGTTGCGGCCGCGCGCCGAAACCCTTGGGCGCGGCGACGCGAATCTCGCCCGGCGCGGTGAGCGCGGCCTCGCCCCAGATCACATCGATCTTGTTCTTCTTGCACAGGAACTCGACGCCGGCGTTGAGCCGCCCGGCGACAGCGCGCGAGCGCTTCACCAGCGCTTCGGCGTCGAAGGAGACCTCGCCCTCTATGCGCAGGCCGAAATCCTTCGCATGTTTTGCGAGACGAAAGACATCGGCCGAGCGCAGCAGGGCCTTGGTGGGAATGCAGCCCCAATTGAGGCAAATGCCGCCCAAATGCTCGCGCTCGACAATGGCCGTCTTCAGCCCGAGCTGCGCGGCGCGGATGGCGGCGACATAGCCGCCCGGCCCGCCGCCGATGACGATGAGATCATAAGAATTGGCCATGGAACCCTCGCGACCGCCGGCGCCGCTCGAATGATTCCCTTCGAGCCGCTGCGCTCTCATATGTGGCCGATGCGAGCGCCGGGCGCCATAGGCGCGGGGCGTCAGGGCCGCGTCAGCTGCCGGCGCAGTTCCGCGCGCCCGCGCCGCTCGAAATGCGCGCGGGCGGAAGGATAGCGGCCGCGCGCGATCAGAAAGGCGACGTCGGGATTGCGCGCGACATAGGCCTCGGCGTCGAAATCCTCCGGCGTGGCGGGCCGGTCGCGCGGGATCATCTGCACGCGCCCCTCGTAGCGGCCATAGCGCGCGAAATGCGCTCGGCCGGAGAGAATGCGGCCGCTGCGCACCTTATCGGCGACATCGGGATTGGCGTAGAGATAGGCGCGCTCGTCGAAATTCTCGAGCGTCGCGATTTGCGCGAAGCTCGCCTCCGGCGGCAAAATGGGCGAAGGCGCAGCCTCGCGCGGGGTCAGCGGGCGCAGCTCGCGCAAAAAGGCGAGGGCGCGGCGCAAGGCGCGGTCGCCCGATATCGCCGCCGCCTCCAGCCGCAGCGGCGCCAGCTCCGCCGCGCCGATGCGCGCGCCGCGCCGATCGGCCTCGGCGGCGATGTCGTAGAAGCGCAGAAAATGCGCATAGCCCCGCGGATCGCGGGCGTAGAGCTGCGAGAGCAGATCGGTCCCCGCCGGCGCGGCCGCGAGGCGGCGCGCATCCTCGGCCTTGGGGCCATGGAAATGCACGATGGAAGCGCCCCATGCGACGCCCCAATAGGGCTTCCAATGCATGGCGAGCGGCAGATGATCCCAGCGCCCGGCGAAATGCGCGTTGAGCGCCTCTTGATCGTAATGATGCGGCAGGCCGAGCGCGGCGCGCGCGCTCCGCATCAGCGGCTCATATTCGGCGCGCATGGCCGGGACGTTGAGGAGCAGCACGCCCGAGCAGAATTGCGACCACTCATGCGGCTCGTGCTGGGGCGCGGCGGCGAAATAGCGCGGCCGCAGCGGCGAAAGCTCGACCCGCCGGGCGAACAGCACGTCGCAATCGGTGTAGAGGACGAATTCGTCCTTCGTCTCGATGAGGGGAATTTCGAGCCGCAGAAAGGCGCCGGCGGCGATGGAGCGGCTCCAGTCCGGCGTCTCCGGCGTCGCCTCTATGGCCTCGATGAGGCCGGAGCGCCGGCTGTGGATCTGGACGGGCGCGTCATGGCCGAGGCTGGCGCGGAGCCGGTCCGCCTCGCCGTCGAAGACGAGATGCGGCTCGAGCCCCGCTATGTCGATCGCCGTGCGGACGGCGACGCGCAAATGCTCGGCGTAGCGGTCGAGAGCCGACGCATTCAGGCAGGAATACCATTTCATCCGAAAGGATTCCCGCGTCGAAGCGTCGGCGCCGATGGATCAGGCGGTCTGCGGCAGCGCGGCCTTGGCCTTCTCGACGATGGCCTTGAAGGCCTCCGGCTGGGTGATGGCGAGCTCGGACAGAACCTTGCGGTCCACGGTGACGCCAGCCTTGGCGAGGCCGTCGATGAAGCGGCTGTAGGTCAGGCCCAGCTCACGCACGGCGGCGTTGAGGCGCTGAATCCACAGGGCGCGGAAGACGCGCTTCTTGGCCTTGCGGTCGCGCGTCGCATATTGCATCGAGCGGTCGACCGCGGCCTTGGCGGCGCGGATGGTGTTCTTGCGACGGCCGTAGAAGCCTTTGGCGGCATCCAGGGTCTTTTTGTGCTTGGCGTGCGAGGTGACGCCGCGTTTGACGCGAGCCATGACATGATCCTTTCAGGAAATCCGAAATCGGGGGAAGGGGAGAAGCTCAGCCGTTAGGCAGGAAATACTTCTTGACGTTGTCGCCGTCCGTCTTGAACAGGACGGACGTCCCGCGCAGATTTCGGATCTGCTTGTTGGTGCGCTTGATCATGCCGTGGCGCTTGCCCTTCTGGGCATAGACCACCTTGCCGGTGCCGGTGATCTTGAAGCGCTTTTTGGCGCCCGATTTGGTCTTCAGCTTGGGCATTTTGCTCTCCTGGGCCGAGGCCCTGTTCTGCGCGCCGGTTTCCCGGCGCTTTATTCGCGCGAGCGAAAAGAACCGCCACGGCAGCCCATCACTGGCCGGGCGGTTCGGAAGCGCGGCTTATAAGCGGAAAGACAGGAGGTTGGCAAGCCCGTGCGACAAAGCCGCCAAAACCCTTCGGCGCGGCGGTCAGCGATGCGGCGCTGCGGCATTCGCGGGGCCGGCCTCGTTCCTCGAAGGAGGCAGCGCCCATCGCAGCGCATCCGGCAGCGTAAGGCTCCAGGCTGCGAAATCGTGACCTCCATCGAATTCGACATAATGAGGTTGGTAGCCGTGTCGCAGCAATGCGTCTCGAAATCTCTTCACCCCTTCGATCTGGGAGACCGCCTGAAAAACATCCTCTTTGTGCAGAACGTTTTCCTGCGTTTCTCTAAGGCCGACATCCAGGTAGAATTCTGTTTTCGGCTTGCGATCCAGCGTCTCGAAGCAGTCGATAATCCAGCAGTCGTTCGACCAGAACGAGCCTGACTGGGCGATCACCTTGGTGAAACGGGACGGGCACGTCATAGAGACATAAGCCGCGGTCAGACCAGTATAGCTGAGACCGGCGATCACGCGCTCCTGGGCTTCGAGCGCGCTCGGATAGGCTCTCTCCAGCCATGGGAACAGCTCTTCTTCGATGAAGCGAGCGAAAGGAGAATAGCAGGGGCATTCCACCCACCGGGATGCGGCGCTCTCCACAGAGACAAAGACGAAAAGTGAGCTATCGATGTCGCCCTGGGACTCGAGGGCGTCGATGATCGAGGTCGCCCCTACACGGTCCCGGTAGAGCTCCGCATCCAAAAACACCGTCACGTTCGAGGCCTTATTCCCCGGCTCTCGCACCCATATCGCGCGCTCGTTCGCGAGATGGACGCTCGTTAAAAAGTGCTGCGTTTCTTTCATTTCTTGTCCAACTTCGTATCGGCGGCATCGTCGATTCGAATATCCGACGCCGTCAATAGCCGAATCCCGGCGGCAATGTGCTTCTGGCGCGACCGTCGTGATGGCCGGGCCACCCGCCGCGGCGCCTATGCGTCGCGGGCGATGGAGACATGTCTCGCCACCAAGGCGTAGGCGTGGGCCGCCGAGGCCGCCGGGCGATGACCTCGTATTGCTAAGTTGCGACGCGACCCGGCCTTCGTCCGAATCCGCGCCTTCACTGCGGCTTCGCCAGCCGCCACAGCCACAGGCACAAGCCGAGCAGCACGATCAGCGCCACCGCGCTCGGCCATAGCGGCATGGAGGCGCCGCCGACCTGAATATCCGGCTGCGTCGCCAGCCGCCCCGCCTGTCCGAGTGCCATAAGGCCGAAAATAACCGCCGCCACTTTCAATCCGGTGATTTGGGAGTCCATCGCTTCGTCCTCCAGAAATCCTCGGTGCGCTCATATAAAAGCGCGCGCGGCGGGGAAAAGGGCGCGCCGCATTGCGGCCGCGCCACGCTCGGCCTATCTGCAGGCCATATGCAGCGGAGGCTTCGATGCGGCAGCCGGCTATTTTCATCTCTCACGGCGGCGGCCCCTGCTTCTGGCTCGATGACCTCATGGGCCGCGCCTTCGACGGGCTGAAGGCCTATCTCAGCGGCCTGCTCGCCTCTCTGCCGGAGCGTCCGCGCGCCATTCTCATCGTCTCGGCGCATTGGGAGGAGAAGCGGGTCACTCTGGGCGCGCCGAAAGCGCCCGGCATGATCTTCGATTATTACGGCTTCCCCGAGCACACCTATCGCCTGACCTATCCCGCCCCCGGCGCGCCGGAACTGGCCGAGCAGGCGCGCGCTGCTGGCTGCGACCGGCGTCGAGACGGCGCTGAACGCCGCGCGCGGCTTCGATCACGGCGTCTTCGTGCCCATGCTGATCGTCGAGCCCGGCGCGACGATTCCGATTCTCACTCTGTCTTTGCGTGACGATCTCGATCCCGCCTTTCACATCGGCGTCGGCGCGGCGCTCGCGCCTCTGCGCGATGACGGCGTTCTCATTCTCGGCAGCGGCAATAGTTTCCATAATCTGCGCACATTCTTCGACGGCGAGGCGAAGGCCGCCGCCGGTTTCGACGCCTGGCTGACAGAGGCCGCGACGAAGCCGAACCCCGAGGAACGCAATGCGCTGCTCGCGCAGTGGAGCGAGGCGCCGTTCGCGCGCGCTTGCCATCCGCGCGAGGAGCATCTTCTGCCGTTGATGGTGGTCGCCGGCGCGGCTGGAGCGGATGTGGGACGCCGCGTCTTTCACGATGCGGCCGTGGGCAAGGCGATCTCCGGCTTCGCCTTCGGCTGAGCGCGTGGACCGCCTCCCGATCGCGCGCGATGCGCGCGTCGGGAGTGACCAAAGAAACTCGACCGCTCAGGCCGCGTCGCGCGCTTCCGCGGGGCCGAAATAATCGAGATAGCGCGCATCGATTTCGGCGACGCGCAAGACGACGAACACATCCGTCGTGTTGAACTTGCGATCGACCACGGCGCCGTCGCCGAATTTGGCGCCGCAGCGCAGATAGCCCTTTATCAGCGGCGGCAGCGCGCTCATCGCCTTGCGCGGATCGACGGCCTCTTTCGCCAGCATCTCCATCGGCACATGCATTTCGCGCCGTGCGCTCACGCGCCAATCTTCGTCGGCGCGCGCATGATGCGCGAGGAAGCTCAGCGCCGCCGCATGGGCGAGCGGATTGGCGCCCTCGAGACTCGCGCAGCCGATCATTGCATCGATGCGATGATGCCGGACATAAGCGAGTATGCCGCGCCACAAAAGCTCGATCGTGCGCTTGCCGCGATATTGCTCGAGCACGCAGGAGCGGCCGAGCTCGAGAAAGCGCGTTCCATCGTGACGGGCGAGCAGCGGGGCAATGTCATATTCTCCGGCCGAATAGAATCCGCCCTTCTTCTCCGCGACATCGCGGCGTAGCAGGCGATAGGCGCCGACGACCTTGGGCTTGATCTTGCCGAAGCGATTGCGCGCCGCATGATCGATTACGATGAGATGATCGCAGAATTTGTCGAAGCGATCGGCGTCGCGCCGCGTGATCGCGGCCTTGGCGTCGGGAATTGCGCCGCCCTTGCGGAAAAAAACCTTGAAGCGCAGCCGCTGCGCCTTGCGGATTTCCTTCTTGCTGCAGGCGAGCCGCACCTCGAGCGAGCCGAGCAGCGCGAGCGGGCCTTCGAGCCCGCCATGCTTTTTCTTTTTCGGCTTCAGGAGATTTTGCGGCTTCAGCAGGGGAAAGGCGCCTGCGATGATCTTGCGGCCGGCGTCGGCGTGGATCGCCCACATGTCGCGTATCGTCTCCGCTCGTGTCGCGCTCGCGCTTTTCGAGCGCTTGCGATCGAAGCGTTAGATCACGGGCGGGCGAAGCTTTTGTGACGACCTGCGGCGTTCGGATCGCGAGCCTTCAGGCTCGCATCGTGCGCAAATAGCTCATGGAGACGGCGCGCGAAGATGCGCGCCGTCTCGTTTGTCTTTCCTCAGCGCCGATGCGTCTCGGCCTGTGGGCCGCTCAGCAGCGGCGTTATTCGACGCACGGTCACGCGGCGATTCTCGCGCGAGGGACCTTGAGTCTGCACTTTGAGATATTGCTCGCCATAGCCTTGCGTCGTCAGATTTTCCGGCGGCACGCCGAAGTCGCGCGACAATATCGTCGCCACCGACTGCGCGCGCCGATCGGAGAGCGACAGATTGTCGACGTCCGAGCCCACCGCATCCGTGTGGCCTTCGATGAGGAACACTTCGGCGGGATTGCGCTTGATCGCTTCGTTGAGCGCCTCTGCGACCGTTACGAGACGTTGCGCCTGATCCGGCGTGATCGCCCAGGAGCCCGTGTCGAAATTGATCGTGTCGATATCGACGCTGCGCGTATAGGCGCGCACGGACGGGCTGTAGCGAATCTCGTCCAGAGTGTAGCGGCGCTGCATGGGCGCGAGCGGCGGCGCCGTCAGCGTCTCATAGATCAGACGCTCATCCGCGGCGCCGTAATCGACGACATAAGCGTCCGGAGCGATCTCGATCGGCGGCGGCGGCAGCACCACCACCTCCTCCGCAAAGCCGCGCGGCGGACCGCGGAAGCCATTGTCGATGAGAATGATCTCTCGGCCGTCGGGGAAGCGGCGCAAGCGACGCAGCAGCACGCCATTGGCGTCGGTGTAGGTGAGCACCTCGCCGCCGTCGCGGCGGGCGTAGACGCTCACATATTCCTCGCCGCGACG